>CAYVTJ010000001.1:0-26487 GCA_964454475.1 Microcaldota archaeon
GTGGAACTATGAAACAAAATCAACGAGAGGAAGTTAAATCAGGATACCACAGCAGACAGATTTTTTCAGAACTTTATTTGGCGGTATTGGAGGAAGAGCGAAGGATTTCATCCCTTCAGTAAAGCTTCTGATGGTAAATAGCTTGAAGAATCAGTGGCAGTTCACCGCATTCTTGATTTCATCCCTAAGGAAAAGCTTTCCATGCTTGGATTCAGGGGAGACATCTCCGACAGAACCCTGAATAGAACTCTTGAGCGTCTTGGGAAAAACGGTCAGTTCATCATAAGGCAGTATCAACAATGGATAGAAAGCATATAATTTTCTGATTACAGACGAATGATTGCATTTCATAGCACCAGACACTACCGAATGCATATACATTTTACCCTGACCCTGGAGAAGAGCCACTCTTTCTGATTTTCACTAAGGTAGGAATTTAGTTTTTGCCCGCATTCATATAATTCATCGTCTGACATAGGCATTCTTATCAGCAGTCGTCTCCAGAAAACCAAGGCTCCTGAAGTCGACAACTATAATTCTGCGGGAAAATTCTAAACTATTATTCACTAAGTTATTTAAACGGTGAAATCGAGAGTGTTGTATGAGATTTCATCTGTTATTATTACTTATATTAATAGGTTGTTGCACCTATTACGCTGCCCAGACTTCTCTTATGGTTCCTGCTGTCATGGGCGAGGATGGCGGACTGGTCAATGCAACCCTGAAGGTTCATCCCGGAAGCGGGGATGTTTACATCGGTGCAGTTCCCCATACCGCAGAAGACACTCAACTTTCAGCAACCGATGCGATAACATTCGCCAAATCGTTGAGCGGTAATGAATGCCGGGATTGCGATTTCCTTATTCTGTTCGATGATGATCAGGGCAATGGCAGAATAGAAGGTCCTAGTGCCGGCCTTGCAATGTCAGTGATGGCATATTCTCTTCTGAAGAATAAAAGTTACAGGGATGATGCTGTCCTGACCGGTTCGATCAACCAGGTGGGGGAGCTTGGCTCTGTAGGCGGATTGAGTGAGAAAGTGAAAGCCGCCACTCTTGCCGGAGCGGATTATTTTATCAGTCCCCCAATGGGCTTTTATCAGATGCTGAGCTTAAGAAAAATAAAAGAAGGCCATAGCATAGAAGTTTTGGAAGCGTCTAATGCCTCCGAGGTATTCGGGTTCATGTTCGAGAACCGGACCATCAACCAGTCAGGGTTCAGGGCAGGGGAGCTGGAGCCTCCGGATGTGCCTGCTTACCCTACGGAGGGATTCTCAGGATTCAAAGAGGTATCAAGAGATATGCTTGATCTTCTCAGGATTAAGGTTAATTCCCTGGAATCGGGCGATTCGGAATCAGCAGAGGTTCGTAAATATTTCAGAAACAAGCATAACATTTCATCCTATCTTCTTGATAATGGTTATCTTTTTACAGCCGCAAATTCAGCCTTCCTTGATTATATCGAGATATCGACAGTGGATGCGATCATGGGGGATTCCATAGATCTAGAAGAGAAGAGATCTGGAGCATACCGGTGCCTGGATTCAATCGACCGGCCTGATATGAGGGATGGAAACTTCCAGTGGATCATCGGGTCAAAACTAAGAGAATCCTGGGCTTTAGACCAGCTTGCAGATACAGATATCGCAGACGTAATGACAGAGGAAGAGGAATACAGCCTTTATTATGAATTGATGTATGCAGATGCATGGTGCCATGTATCCTCCAGTCTTGCATCCAAAGCAGGCATGGAAGGCAAACCGATCAACAGTTCCATCTGGGAGGAGCTGGCAGAGGATTATCTTGAGAAGGCAAGAGAGGCAGAACACACCCCAGATACCAAAGACAGGCTGGAAATCGCTGAGATATCTTTCGAAGAAGGGAGGTGTGGGGCCGCGATATTCGATTCCGTCTTCGTGGAAAGGATGGATGAGTCCACCTCTGATCTTGAGAATCTGCAGCCTGAACAGCTGTCATCTCTTGTTCAAGAATTGTCAGAGAAAGAGAGGACGTCGCTGTGGGGGCAGGTCTATCAGAGCCAGGGAGTCTTTCTGATGAAGGTCGGGAATAATGAGACTGCTTATAAGATTCTCAGGCTTGCAGAAGGCCTGGATGTGGCAAGTGCCCAGATGCTCAGCAAGACAATATCCGAAGAGGAGGATGAAGAAGAGGACTCAGATATCAGCCTGCTTCATCTGTCAATCTTTATAATCTTTCTTTTGCTTCTAATCTATGTGGCATGGAGAAAAATGATGAAAGGTCGATCGAATGAAAATAAACGTTGATGATGTTGTTCTTCTGCTTGAGCAGAAGAAGAGGAAAGCCGAGGTCGATTTCAGGCTCCAGATGCTCCACCATACTTCGGCAGATGAAGAATCGATGGAATCTCTTGAGAATGAATCCTCCTATCTGCGATCCAAGATCGATGACAGAACAAGCAAATTGGAATCAGCAGGAATCCGGATTGTCCGCCCTTTTGGGGAACATATAGACTCCTATAATGAAGCCCTCTCCCGCTTATGTGCTGAGCAGATAGTATACGATATGAGAACAAGAGAGGGAGAGCCATACGGCATTCTTTCCAAGAGGGGGGAATTGATAAAGATGAACCATTCCAATCGATCCAACATTGCAAAGCTTCTCCTACTTTCTTCGAAAATAGATCATCGCAATGATCTCTTCGAGTGCATTCACAAAGGGGTCATTGACAGGGAAATTCCCGTAACGATATTGGATGAGAAGGAAGCCGGATTCCTTGTGAAGGTGCTCCGGAGGGTGGGCATCATGGCTTCTTTGGATAGTGGAAGGATTGTAGAGGGTAATGGTGAGTTCACAGAAAAACGAATCGAACTTTCCGGCTCCATGATATGGCTAGACCTGGAAACCCATAAGCGTCTTGTTGACAATATGGAAAGCATTAAGTTGCTGAACTCCAAGATACAGCTTAAGAATGCCGAGCGCCAGATAAAGGACTTCTCGGAGGAAGAGGAAGCGGAATTCGCATCATTCCAAAATGAATATTTGAGGTTGCTCAAAGAACAGGACGATCTGCTCCAGGAATTCAGGGATGAGGATGGGATTTCAGTCATAATCTCTTAGAGACGTATGGTCCATTCTGTGAATATCCTTGTTGGAAATAGTATTCCCTCGCTCCAATCCCGCTGGTTATAACCATCTTTTCCCTGCCTTCCTTTTTTGCGATCCTTTCTGCATCTTTCAGGAGTCCTCTCCCTATTCCTCTATGCTGGACCTCTCCGGGCTTCCTGATGCCTGCCTGCCTTCCATACACATGAAGCTCCCTAATCACTCCTGTTTTCTCATGAATCTCCTTGCGATGGCCGCTCTTCGGAAGCCTCAATCTGGTGAATCCTGCAATCAGGCCCTCCCCGTTCTCAGAAGAGAGAAATATTTCATCCGCTCTGCTTGCTTTATACCTGATCCTCTCAATTGAAAAGGCATCTGAATAATTGCTTTTCCTTAATCCAATCTCCCTTGATCTTATCTCCCTTAGTTCTATCCCTTTCCGCGAAATCTCTTTATCGACCAGTTGCCTGAGATTGCTTTTCTTTACTCCATTCTCTATGAACCCTGCAGGAATATCTCTCTGTACGCGCATGACTCTGACATAAGAGGGGATATGATTAAAGAATTCGGATATGACTTCTGCCGCTTCTTGTGAAGAGTAGGGGTTGAACTCTCCTTTTTCCACCATTTCAGCCAATTTCGTTCCAGGGATGACAAGCGTTGGATAGATTTTGAGCATATCAGGACGGAACCGTTCATCATCGAATATCCTTTTTATCATTGAGATGTCTTTTTCTCTGCTCGATCCAGGAAGGCCTGGCATAATGTGATAGCATATCTTAAGGCCAGAATCCTTCAGGTTTTTTGTTGCCCTTATGACATCATCGACAGTATGCCCCCGATTGATTCTTTTGTATATACTATCATCCGGGTGTTGGACGCCCAATTCCACTCGTGTCGCTCCATATGAAAGCATCCTATCGATATCTTTCCGTGAGCAGACATCTGGCCTGGTTTCTATTGTCAGTCCGATAGCCCTGTGTCTTGCGGTTTCGTTCTTCTTTATTGCATCTTCCATTGAATCGGATATGCTATTGTTCAATGCATCATATATGCTTTTTATGAATGTTTTTTGGTACTTATAGTCCGTTTCCAGGAATGTGCCGCCCATTATGATGATTTCGCATTTCTCTGTCGGGTGCCCCATTTCCTCAAGCTGTCTTATGCGGTTTGTCACCTGTTTTGAAGGATCAAAACCTGCCTGCCTGGCTCGCAACGCCGCTGGCTCCTCTCCAGTATAACTCTTTGCCGCCTTTCCGGTATAAGGGCAATATATGCATCCCTTCCTGCACGATCCTTCTGGTTTTATCATCGCGGCTATTGAGGTTATGCCCGACATGGTCCTGGATGGCTTTTTCCTGAGCATCAGCCTAACCTGCTCCGGCGCATCATCAGGCAGTTTGGCCAGGATTTCGGAATTCTTTATCATTTTTGATATCCTATATTCACAGGATATTCTTCGTTTCAATCTGCCCAGATCGGATTCTCCATCCATAATCCTGCAGATAATCCTTTCTATCGCTTTCTCCCGATTTGACATTATACTAGACTGAGGGGATAAGAATAAAAATGCCATGAGAAATCCCTCACTACCCTTATTGTCTGCCATCGGACCGTTAATAGAGATTCGAGAGCAGTCCTGCAAAGGAGTGGATCAATGCCTCAAAGACAGGAAAGATCATGACGCCGTTGTTCGTTGCCTTGTAATCGTTTAGGAGATCCGGTTCAATGGTCAGGCTGATGTTTTTTTCCTTGTGTATGTTCTTGCTTGCCATCGAAACCACCTTTATTTTCGAGGAATATATCTCCTCCTCACCACCTGTTATTTCGTAAGGAATAGTCTTGGCGCTGTTGGGCGGAACAAAGATTGACCTGTTGATTTGCCATCTTTTCGTCCCGCTTGCACTCACCTGAAAGACATCGCTTGCTGAACCTTTGTTCCATATGGTTATCCAATATCTGGCAGGTTGGTCAGGTCCAACCGTCTTGTGTTCAGGTTCCACCTCCAAGTCAAGAACATCCCAGGTGATCGTTATTCCTGCCGTGAATGTGATATTGCCGAGCTCCTCCCCGTTTTTCTCGTCCACCACAGTTATTTCTGGATAATAACTTCCCTCGGGAGCATCCTGAGAAGCGGTTACCGTCACTTGAAGGGGCCGTCCATACAGCTTGCTTTTCTCCGATGTCCAGCCATCAGGCAGAGAGGTGGCAAGGGCCAGATCGTAATAACCTCCTTGACCTCTAATCCCCCCCTCTGTTACAACCGGGTCAATCCTGACATCAATGGTCTGGCCAGGCCCGATGGTTCCAAGGTCTATCTCATCACCCTGTTCGACATCCCCCCCATGTGGGGAAATCATATTCACTGAAAAAGCCATCCCTGCGAAAAGAAGCAATAGCCAGATGATCCTTGAAACGCTGTTCATGGTTAAATAACATTATTAAGGATTATAAAGATTGGGATGCTTTTTTTCATTGGTCGTTTAGAGGAATGCCTCAATATCCCTCTCTTTTTTCATCCTGATTTCCTCGAAATCCCTTGCCTGCTCCCAAAGAGGCTTGCCCCGTTCCCGTTTTTTTGATCTTCTTTCCCTGACCGAGATAAATACTGGATGATTTGACGCCTCACCAAGTACTATCGCTTCTCCAACTTTCAACCCTGTTATCGATGCCGTAACATCAGAATCGATTCCTTCTGAACTCCTTTGAATATGGTCGAGGTCATTAGGGTTGGTCACACGGAGGATGATATGACTGTTGCATTGGGATAATGCCGTCGTGCTGAGGTTGACAGGACGTTGGGATATCAGACAAAGGCATGCACCGAACTTGCGCCCTTCCCGTGCAATTGTTTCAATGACCCTCCTTGAAATCGTTTCCCTTGCCTCAGCATTGCTAGCAAAGTTGTGTGCTTCTTCGATAAGCAGCACGAAAGGCGGGATTCTCCCAGATCTTCTCAAGTTAAGAAGACGCCTTGCAGTGTAGGCTACCAAGGTCTGCTTCTTATCCTGCAGATCGATATCACTCATATCCAGAATGAGTAGTTTTCCTGATGCGACCGCATCTGCCAGTTTCGGGGTTTCTTTGTCAGCAGATATGAAACCGTTTCTGGATAGGTTTTTGAGACCTCTTTTCAAAGCCGCTTTGGCAGAATCACTCTTCGACGATTCACTCTGGTCGATTGCGTTTATCAGATCATCCATAGAATATCCGTCAGGATTCTCTTTTCTCAGCATTTCCAGGACATCATCAAGGACCTCTTTTTGGGTGTTGGACAGATTTGGCAGCCATTCCCTTATCATTCCAGAACTCACGTATTTCAAAGGAATCCGCATATCATTGCAATCGATGATTTTCGTTTTCATTGAATAATGATCATCATAACCAAATCCGGTATATTCTCCATGTATATCGATTACAACTATTGCTATTCTTCCGCCTTCAGGATCACGATCAAGGAGCTCTTCCAGCATAACCGAGGATAGGTGGGATTTTCCCGCTCCGGACATGGCCAGGATCGCCATATGCTTTTGCAGCAGTCGTGTCATATCGAATTTCGCAGGCTCATCATGATGCTGGATGCCGCCCAGATGAATGCCATTGTCAAGAAATCCAAGAAAGGATCTCAGGACATCATTCCTTGCCATAAACACCTGATTCCCCGGAGAGGGGGGGCTGAATACCCTCATGAATCTGCCATCCTGATGATCGCCCAGAATCTTCACCCGTGCAATAGAATATTCCCAGTTTCCGGAGGGGAAATGTCGGGACATTCCAGAAACAGATTCATAATCAGCAACCGTCTCTGCCCGCTCAAAGTACCTGTTCGCCTTATATATCTCGCTCACTGTTCCGAAGATATCTCCTTTCCCTGATTTTGCCTCGACATATTGACCTTTTTTCACATTCCCTTCCTTGTCTATCACAAAAGAGAATTCGGTTGTTGACGGGCTGCTTTCTGATGCGATTATTGTTCCCAGGCGTTGCATTCCAATCCCATCCCTATATATGAAGGCGGATATATAATTCTTGGCGAAATTGGATAGTTTTCTTCCCTACTCAATACTTGCCCTTCCGAACTTCAGGAACCTGGGCTTTTCTTTCGAAGGATTCGCGATAGCTATGAAGAGTTCTTTTCTCAACCTTCCGGCAAATCTGAGGGATTCTTCAAGAGAATCGGGCGTAGCCTTCCAATCCTTACCCACAACCTCGATCAAGGCATAGGTCCTTTCATCCCCGGGCCGGAAACCTTTTCTGTGCAATCTGAGATATCCACTTCCGTCAAGACTCGGTCTGGTAATATATCCTCTATCGCGCAGATATTTGATCACAGCGAATTTTTCATCCGCCATCCCATCTTTCTCTCTGGCTAAAGCGAGAAGCTGTTCTCTGTCCAGTTCCAGAACCCCTTTATATGAGAAATATGCTCCTTCGAGTAATGTTATCTTGCTCTCATCAGCGGTCTCGACGCCAGCACCAAGGCTCCTCAACCTAAGTATGAGTTTCCTGTCCCTGATCCTGATAAAGTCCTTCCCGATTAGATAATCGTCCATCTCATCCCCCTCTTGGAATTCGATAACTGTTCGATTCTTCCTTTATCTCATCCATAACTCTATGCAGTGTGTTCAGGGGCATGGAGGGTATCATTATCTCGGTTCCAGGACCTCCCGCAGTATCGATCTCAAGAGTACCGAGACTGAATATCCGTTCGATGAAGGACTGCCGCATGCTGACATCGGTTATTTTGGAATATGGTATGTGTTTTCTTCTCACAGACATTACACCAATCACATGAATAATCTCGTCTTCCGTGACTTCAAGGGTTGTGAATCTGGTCGATGCATACGCCATCAGACAGAGCAATACGGCAAGGCCCCAGATGAAGGGAAGGCCCAGGAGGAATAGGTCCGGCAAGAGAATCGACATCCCAAGACTCAGGATGGTGGCGATCAGAAGAATGCCTGCTATCTTTGCCACAGGGTTGGGGTGAACCCTTTCCTTTATGGTCATGAGAAGTTATCGCACTATCTTATTAAAAAATGTGTCTGTCAGCCAAGCATGGGATGTCACGGTCATGGGATGTCACGGTCATTTTGCACTCCAAGGCTTCACACTGAGAATTCGAATCGGATAGATTTAAGCATATTTTTGAGAAACAGGTTTCACTGCTTCTGAGTTTTCACTGCTGATTAGTTGGCATTTGCTAACGAACAGACAAAAGAAATCGCAAGGAGAAAACAAATCCCTGCGTAGTATAGTCGAGGGACCGGAAAAGATGGATCAAAATGACAGGAATGAACCATTTTCTGATTTTGCAGGGGCTATGTGAAATTCAACCGCCCGGGAATGGAAAACATCGAGTGCTTAGGCTGTAGGAATCGATTTTATATTTACAGATGTAGAAATGTACACATGCTTGTTGCGTATACTGATGGCGCTTCCATGGGCAACCCTGGTCCTATGGGCATTGGAGTGGTGATATACAAGGATGGATTCAGGGTTGAGGAGTTGAGTAAATATATCGGAAGGGGAACCAACAACATCGCTGAATACTCTGCTGTGATCAAAGCCCTTGAGACTGCCCATCAGATGGGGGAGAAGCAGATACATGTGAAGAGCGATAGTCAGCTTGTAATTCGCCAGTTGGGCGGAGCATACAAGGTGAAGGATCCAAAGCTGAAGACTTTAAAAAGAAGGATAGATCGGCTTTCCAGGGGTCTGATTGTGAGTTTCGAACATATCCCCAGAGAGAGGAACAGGGAAGCGGATCTTTTGTCAAAAAAAGGAGCTAAGCTCTCAGGATAGAAAACGTTTTATTAACAGATGCGAGCCAAACAGATTTATGGATATCAGAATAGATCCTTCACTGGCCAAGCTTATGACTTTCGAGCTTTCAAAGAAAGAGCCGATCCACAGATGGTTCTGGTACAAGGAAGGATATTCCCCCCAGCTCATTGATCGCATTATCAGAACCGAACGATTCGATGGAAAAGGTCTCATCCATGACCCCTTTTGTGGTGTTGGAACGACCCTCCTTTCTGCCAAGGAGAATGGATTCGATTCTGCCGGTGTGGACTCCTCCCCTTTAGCAGTGTTCGCATCAAGAACCAAAACAGATGATTATTCCGAATCTGATGTGGATGAAGTGGAGGGGTTCCTTAAAAACATACCAAAGGGAAATGTGTGCCACAAGGATCTGCGATGGGATTTCGAGCTGTTCCCGCCCAGAGCCGCCTTTCCAAAGAGGAATTTCCTTGAGATATCCAATCTAAGAAGATCGATCCTGGACGTAGACGGGAAAGCCGGCAATCTCCTCCTTTTGGGATTGATCTCGATCATACCCATGGCAAGCATCGTGGTCAAGGACGGCGGTGTCTTGAAGATTGACAAGAAGAAGAGAGCGGTGCCTGCAAAGAACGCATTCAGAAGACGGATGAGGTCGATCCTCTCAGATCTACGTGAAAAGAAGAATGGCGGGCAGAGGAAAGCCCCTCTCCCTGATATAGAGCTTGGCGATGCAAGAGCTCTCCAGGCTGAAGATGATTCAGCAGGAATGGTCATCACATCCCCGCCTTATCTCAATAATGTTGATTATTCCAAGGTATATGGGCTTGAATTATCTCTACTTTCACTCGATCCGGCAGAGACAAAGAGGGCAAGGGCCGACTCCCTTAGATCATTCATCGGACACGACAGTCTGGCTGATGAACCGCCTCAGGAGGCGGGAGACCTCGGAAAGAGCATCCCCATCATCGGAACCTATTTCTCTGACATGGAACGATCCATCAAAGAGATGCACAGGATACTGGTTGAAGGCGGTTCTGCACACATCGTGGTTTCGAACTCAGTGATACGCAGAACCCATGTGATGGTTGATGAGATTCTGGCAGAGATCGGGGAGAGGCTCGGATTCGAGAGCTCAATAATAATCGGGGCTGAAAGAGTGGCGGATGTGAGACCGCAAAAGGTCAAGACACGCGAGAGCATCGTGGTGTTGAGAAAATGAAAACCAGGGAGGTCTTATCCAGACTTGCGGAGTTGGGAAGAGCATCTGATCCTGGATACCTGGAGAGCTATTCAAGAGCCGGGATCAACACCTCCAATGCACTGGGCATACCGGTTCCTGATTTAAGGAGGCTCGCAAAAGAGATCGGAAAGGATCATGGGCTGGCACTGGAGCTTTGGGCTTCGGATCTTCATGAAGCGAAACTTCTGGCGCCTCTCATTGATGAGGCCGATTCTGTTACAGAGGATCAGATGGAAAGATGGGCGGCAGATTTCCATTCATGGGATGTCTGCGATCAGTGCTGTTCGAACCTATTTGACAGGACAGGACATTGTCAGAAGAAAATAAGGGAATGGGTTGGAAGCGATAAGGAGTTCGTTCGGAGGGCAGGATTCGTGCTGATGGCGACAAGCGCGGTCCATGACAAAAAGGCACCGGATGAGCGATTTGTTCAATACCTGCCACTGGTAAAAAAGTACTCCTATGATTCCAGGAACTTTGTCAAGAAGGGCATCAACTGGGCGCTTAGGCAGATCGGCAAGAGAAACATCAGGCTGCATGGAAAAGCCCTTAAAGTTGCAAAAGAACTTATGGCCTCAGATGATAAGACCAAGAGATGGGTAGGTTCTGTCGCTGTTAAGGAATTGGAAAAGAAAGAAATCACCGAAAGGATCAGGAGACGCCGATGAATCTGCCTGAGCATCAATGTTTCAGAAGAGGACGCCCAGATGAGAGGACACTTCCCAGGTTTGGCTTGAATCGGAGAGGGATTAGGGTTAAACCCATAATACTGCCGACGGCCTATTAATTGTAAATCCTTTCCCCTGTATAATATCCTTGCTATTTGATGTATACTCTCATATTTGGAAGGTAATTCTCATGTTGATAGGTATCGTTGGAAAACCCTCGGTTGGAAAGAGCACGTTTTTCATGGCTGCCACATCGGCGGTGGTAGCGCGCTCTTCCAGGCCATTCACCACGATAAAGCCAAATCGCGGTGTCGGTTATGTTGAGGTCGAATGCGTTGACAAGGAATTTGGCAAACAGTGCAATCCCAGAACAGGATACTGCATTAATGGAAGGAGATTCGTACCTGTGGAACTGCTTGATGTTGCAGGTCTTGTTCCCGGTGCGCACCTGGGCAAAGGGCTTGGAAACAAGTTCCTTGATGATCTGAGACAGGCCGATGTTCTGATCCACATCGTGGATGCAAGCGGTTCAACCAATGAAGTCGGTGAAAAGATCCCTGCTGGAAGCTATGATCCATGCAATGATGTGAGATTCCTGGAAGAGGAGCTTGTTTATTGGATCAAGGGAATCCTCGAAAGGAACTGGAACAAGCTGATGCGGGAAGCCAAGAATGCCAAGAATGAGGATGTGATAAGCCAGCAGTTCGCAGGACTAGGGATCAAGAGAGAAACCATTAGCAGAATACTGAGAGAGAAAGGCCTCGAGGAGAAGCCTCTTGATTCATGGACAGACGAAGAGAGGTTCGGTCTTGCCCTGCAGGCAAGACGTATAGGAAAACCGATCATAATCGCTGCAAACAAGGCGGATCTTCCCCATGGTGGTGAGAATCTCAAGAAGCTCAGGCAGGAATTCCCGCAGCTTCTTATCATTCCCTGTTCCTGCGAAGCGGAGATAGCACTGAAAGCGGCGGCAAAAAGCGGATTTATCGAATACATCCCAGGAGATTCCGATTTTAAGATAGTCGGAGATCTCAATTCCCAACAGGAACAGGCCATGGAACTTCTCAAGGAGGTGTGTGGAAAATATGATGGCACAGGGGTGCAGAAATGCCTCAATGCGGCGGTTTTCGATTTCCTGAATTATATTGCAGTATTCCCTGGCGGGGTGGGGAAGCTCGAAGATTCGGAGGGAAGAGTGCTTGCGGACTGTTTTCTCATGCCTCCTGAAAGCACTGCCCTGGATTTCGCATTCCGTCTCCATAGTGATATCGGAGAAGGGTTCATCAAGGCTATCGATGCAAGAAGCGGGAAGGCGGTGGGGAAAAGCCATCTCCTTAAACACAGGGATATACTGGAGATAGTATTCAAGAAAAAGTAGGTGATATTGGTGATAATAGTTTTAACAGCCTATCCTGATATGAGAAGTGCTGAGAAATCCGCAGAAAATCTTCTGGATGAAGGACTTGCCGCATGCGTGAACATGATCCAGATAGGGAAATCCATCTACAGATGGAAGGGCCGTATAAGGAAAGAGAAGGAATATCTTCTTCTTATAAAAACAACGATCAAGGCTTATCGTGATGTGGAAATCCATATCAAAAAGAACCACCCTTATGATATTCCTGAGGTCATATACCTGAAGGCAAGCGGCGGAGATAAGGATTACATTCGGTGGTTGGAAGACAATATCTCTTCAAGACTTTTCAGTGTCCCGCTTGATTTTAAGGTACGAAGACGGGCGGATACACCATCAAGGGAGGAGAGGAGAGCCAGAAAACCAAGAATATCGTTGAGATGATTCCTGTTGCATCTTGCTATGCCTTTCCTGGTTGCTGGGGAATAGCGGACAAGTTTGAGAGCAAGAAAGGACATGCCATATTCCCCGAAGAATCTTAATGCCTCTTTGTTTAGCGCTCTTCCGAGTTCGTTTTCACCCATCCCAGTTCCTTCTAATTGGAATAGAACATATCTTTTCTTGAGTGCTCCGGCCTTGGCCATACTCCTATTGCTCTCACAATGTTTTTTAATTGGAACGAGCATTAGTCCTTCATGTCAAGAGTAATGATCATCTGCGGAAGCGAAAGCGATAAAGGGATTGCGGAAAAGGTCGAAAGGGTGCTGGATGATTTCAATGTGGACTACTCTCTGGAGTATGCATCAGCACACCGAAATCCTGAGAAGGTGGAAAGGCTTGTATCCAGAAGCGATGCTGAAGTTTTCATTGCCATTGCAGGTTTGTCCGCCGCGCTCCCTGGCGTTGTTGCCAGCAAAACCATAAGACCAGTCGTAGGAGTGCCCGTCAGTGCGAAGCTGGGGGGTCTTGATGCTCTTCTTTCGATAGCTCAAATGCCCTCCAGAATCCCAGTAGCATCCGTAGGCATAGATAATGGCTCAAATGCAGCATACCTTGCCTTGGGGATATTGAGCATAAAGGACAGGGAGTTGGCAGCCAGGCTGAACGATTTTAGGAAAAAGATGAAGTCCTGATGCACCATTATATAATCGGAGTCTGAAATCATGAAAAGACCTGAATTCCACTTTCCTCCGTTACTGAAAAGATGCAAAAGAGGCGGTCCGGCAGTCACACATCCGAAGGATGCAGGAGCGGTCATCGCATATGCCGGAATCGGAAAGGAATCTTTTGCTGTAGAACTTGGCAGTGGATCCGGTTTTATGACCATCCAACTCGCGAACATCGCAAATAGGGTTGTTACATACGAAAAGAGATTGGAATTCCAGAAGATTGCAATGGCCAATGTCGGGAGGGCCGGCCTGGAAAACGTGGAATTCAAACTGAAAGACGTTTTTGACGGGATAGATGAAACCGAAGCTGATCTTATCTACTGCGATATCGCTCAACCGGAGAAAATAATAAACGAGATGCATCATGCGGTAAGGGATGGCGGTTTCCTTGCAGCCCATTGTCTCAATATTGAGCAGGCCAAGGAGTTCCATCTGGCGGCAAAATCCATTTTCACCAAGGTATTCATGATCGATGTCTCAGTCAGGGAGTATGATGTGCGGGATTTCGGGGTAAGGCCCAAGCATTTCGGACTTTTGCACACCGCCTACCTGGTATTCGCAAGGAAATAAGTTGATCATTTTTTTTCTTTTCTGGCATATCCAGCCAGCTCATCGAGCAACCCCGTCGTTCTATCTGCATATTTCCCGTCTCTTATATGCCCATTTTCATCGAATAAATCGGATATGTTGCTAAAGAACAATGATCTGAGAATGGGCTTCATCCCAAGAGACACGCAGAGCAGTTTCAATTGTTCCACTGCCCTTGCTCCCCCGAAAGTTCCTGCCGACACCCCGCAAACCGATACATGCTTGCCATAGTATTCCTTGTATAACATATCAAGCATCATTTTCAATTCACCGGGAAAAGAATGATTGTATTCAGGGGATATAATTATGATTGCATCCGATTTTGTGATCTCATCCCGAAGCCTTTCTGCTTCCTTTTGCTTTCCGCTATTGTCTGTAGCTTCTATACGGAAATCCCTGACATCGACAATCCTGCTCACTATATTTCTACTATGAATCTGTTCCACCATATATCTTGCTGCCTTTTCCGATTGCCTTCCTTCTCTCGCAGTTCCGAGTATAACAGGTATATACATCATCTCACCTCTTCCAGTGCTTTAATCACAGAATAATCATTGGGATCGGATTTTCCATATCCCGAGAATTCCAGTTGTTCATCTGTTTTTCCTTCAGCATCTATCGCAAGGTCTGATCCATCTGAAACCGCCATAATCGTACCATCAAGGTCTGTCCTGAACGTCTTTCCGGTACCTCCTCGCTCATGGATTCTTGAAAGGACGCTCCTCCTTGGATGGAAATGCCCGTCAATAGCGCTCTGCTTCTGATTCGTAGATAGTATGTAGTATTCGGCATCGACGGCATCCAGGAATCCTTCCCCTGATGAGCTGTGGGACCCATGGTGGCCTACTTTCAATAGGTCTGATGAAAGCCCTGTTCCCTGATCCATGAGCTCCCATTCGCATTCCTTTGTGCAATCCCCTGTTAAGAGCATGGAGGTTTTTCCATAAGTCAGCTTGAAGAGGATGCTGTTGTCGTTCTCGTCAGACCAGCAACCCTTTTCACGGTCGTATGCAACTATCAACTCCTCTGAAAGGCAAGGATCGATATCAAAGCTCATGTCCTCTGTCACTACTGTCGTGTTTTCGTCTTTTAATAAACCTTCTGCCAGCAATGCTGTCCTGGTGGAATAGCCCCCGCAATTTCCATTATGGTAGATCGCCCCAATATTTATCCCTTCCTGTATGATCCCCTTCACGCCTCCGATATGATCTTCATGATAATGGGTAAGTATCAGCGCATCCAGTCTTTTGATCTTTTTTTCCCTGAAGAAATCCAGCATATATTCCGAGGAGTGCTCTTTCAAGCCAGAGCCGGTATCTACCAGGATCGTCCTGTTTTCAGGGGTTATCAATAGAATCGAGTCAGCCTGGCTTACATTAAGGAAATACACCTTCAGCAGGCCGCATCCAGAGAGGTCGTGATCTGTGTCATCATACTGTTCCAGAATCAAACTGAGGTTTCTTAGGATCTCATCCAGGGTACCAGATTCCAGAAAATCCTCCGAGAAGGTGATATAAATCGCTCCTAGTATCGAAAATAGCAACAGACATCCGATCAGCCCACGGGATTTTTCCATGTCCTTTTTTCACCTTTTGTCGCAGGGAATCCCGTTCCTTCGGATTGGGTTCGCGACCTGTATATTGAAGGCATTTCGGATATAAATCTTCTGTGCACACACTATCCCAGGACTGTTTTCTGTTCAAGCGGGCACCTAAATCCATCTAAGCGACCGGCCTTATCCTATTATGATCAGTGTTTTGGTCTTAGAGACTCCTTCCAGCATTTGTATCCCTGATAACAATAGATCGTCAAGTTGATCCAAATCAGCGACTCTCACTTTTGCGACCAGGTCCGTTTCTCCGGTCACGACATTCACATACTCGACACCCGCCATTGTTTTAATATCATTTGAAAGATCCTGCTGGCTTTTTCTCTTTTCTTTGAGTACTTTTACATCAGCACTGATCAGGATAAATGCTCCGATGTCAAGGCCTAACTTTTTCTTGTCTATGTTCACGGTGAAATTCTTTATCAGGCCATCCTGTTTCATCTTCATTATCCTGGAATGCACAGTCGTGGGGGCTATGTTGGTTTTCTTCGCTATTTTCCTGACCGTGTAATCCCCATGCTCCTTTAGCATATCCAATATCGCCATATCCTTTTCATCGGTTTTGTATGTCATTATTGAACAGGTGTTCATAAAATTATTTAAATTTTGGTTTTTTTCAGATGTTTATCCTAAAAATATTGGATAAATATTAAATATACCAGATGCCGCCTCTAAGTCAGGTGAAATTATGGAAGAAGCAATAAGACACATAACAGGAGAGGAAATAGGCGGTGTTCTTAGGGTGCAGAGCGCTGTTCTGAGGTCATTGCATGAATATATGCATGACAATGGAATGGTCCAGCTAATGCCGGTTATACTGTCCCCATTCACAGACCCATTGAACCACCCAGTACACCATAGTTCTATTGAATATGATGGTCAGAAACTCGAGCTTACAAGGAGCATGATTCTTCACAAACAGCTTTCTCTCATGAGAGGAGACCTTGACGGGATATTCATAGTATCACCAAATATCAGACTTGAGCGGAAGGAGAGTGCATCATCAGGAAGGCATCTGTTTGAGTTCAGTCAGGTGGATATTGAGTTGAGAAAAGCAGATCATAGGAGATTCATGTCTTTCCTTGAGGGCCTGTATAGGCATATCTTCTCGTTTGTGGCAGGCGATTGCCGCGATTATCTGGTCCAGATCGGCCGTCTTGATGCACTCATGCTTCCCGAGGGGCCTTTCAAGATTTATCAAAGCCTTGACCTAATGACAAGATTCGGTCCTGATTGGGAGCATGAAATCTCTATGAAGGAAAAGCATCCTTTCTGGGTTATGGATCACCAAAGGGAATTCTATGATCGCAGGGATCCAGAAAGCGGAAGGCATATCAATTACGATCTCATATATCCCGAAGGCTTTGGCGAGGCACTCTCAGGCGGAGAGAGGGAAACGGATCATTCCACTATCTTGAAGAAGATGGAAGACAGGGGCACAGATCCCGAAAGCTACAGGACCTATCTGAAGATCGCTAAACGCGGCTATCTTGTACCTTCGGCAGGTGGCGGCTTTGGTTTTGAGCGATTGATCAGATTCATCTGCGGGGCGGACTCCATAAGGGATGTTTCTCTCTTTCCAAGGGTGCCTGGAGAGCAGATAGCTCTCTGATTTTTTTGGTTGGGTGTGGTTCTTTTTTGTTGGTACCGGGTTCTTTTGGTCCACGCAAAGCAGGGTTCCCAACCCGGTCCGCTTCTTTTTTATCCAATTACAAAGTCCTTCATTGCAAGAGCCCCCTCATGTCCAGAGCCCCCTGGATGCCTGCAGTTCCATCCCGTCACTAAGCTGTTCTTCGGTTTCCAGGGCGACTGCATGATAAGCCACTAATTCGATCTTAACCACAGCAACCCCTGAAAAATCATGCCAAAGAAAGGAGCATTTAAATAAGATTCTGCTCTTTTAAATTCGCTTTTTGGTGCATTTTCATGAAAAAATTCAATACTACAGCAGACATCACGGTTCCTGAGAAGCTTATCGATCAGATAATAGGTCAGGACAAAGCAGTTGATATCATAAGGAAGGCCGCCAGACAGAAACGGAATGTTCTTCTTATCGGGCCTCCTGGCACAGGAAAAAGCATGCTTGCTCAGGCGATGGCAGAACTGATGCCTCCTGAAGAACTTCAGGATGTGCTCATTTATCCCAACCCTGGAAATGAGAACCAACCGAAAAGTGCTGTTATTAAGACATATCCGGATCACAAGTTTTTGAAGAAGAATCCCCAATATAAGAAATTCTACTCCGAAAAAGAGATGGTCCGAATAAAGAGATTCTCCGAAGGTGAACGTAGGAAAAAGCTGCCCCGGATGCTGGACATGGGGCTTGGAAGACGCATCACCAGAACAAAGAAAATAGAGGAAGAGGGCGGCATATCTCCTGTTTTCATATTGTTTGTCCTTGCCGCCATAGTCCTGGCGGTAATTTTCCTCTCAGATTTTGACAAGGACATTAAGACACTGATTGTGATTGCAGCCCTTGGTCTGGGCTTCCTTTATCTTGTTGCCAATGCGACAAGCGGCATTGGCAAGAAGATGGCACCTGCGAAAGAGCCGGCTTCGCCAAAGATGGTCGTGGACAACAGCGGGAAGACCACAGCCCCCTTCATCGATGCTACCGGTTCAAAAGCAGGCTCCCTGCTTGGTGATGTTAAACATGACCCTCTTCAGAGCGGAGGTCTTGGGACTCCGGCACATCTTAGGGTCGAGTCAGGAGCCGTCCATCAGGCGAATAAAGGCGTTCTTTTCATAGATGAGATTGCCTCTCTTAAGGCCAATTGGCAGCAAGAGCTCCTTACCGCAATGCAGGAGAAGAAGTATCCTATAACCGGCCAGAGTGAGATGAGCTCGGGTGCTCTTGTTAAGACCGAACCCGTTCCCACGGACTTCGTGCTTGTAGCCGCCGGCAATCTTCCTGATATGCAACAGATTCATCCTGCCCTCAGATCCCGGATTCGGGGTGGCGGTTATGAGATTTATGTTGAGGATTCGATGGATGATACTCCTGAGAATGAAGATAAGCTCATCCGTTTTGTTGCCCAGGAAGTGAACAAAGACAAGAAGATACCTAACTTTTCCAGGAATGCCGTGATCCAACTCATAGAGGAAGCCAGGAAGATGTCCGGAAGAAGGAAGAGGTTCGGTCTGAATCTCCGTGAGTTGGGCGGTCTCATCAGAGCCGCCGGTGACATTGCCAAAGAGAATGAACTTGATCTTGTCGGGAAAAAAGAGGTCCTGGAGGCTAAAAAGATTTTCAAATCGATCGAAAGCCAGCTTGGTTCAAAGATGATTGAACGCAAAAGAGAGTATCAAACCATTAAAGTGGAAGGCGATGCCATAGGTCGGGTCAATGGTCTTGCCGTTCTGGGGGATTCGAGTGCAGGCCTTGTGCTCCCAATAGTCGCAGAGGCGACACCATCAGCCTCCACGAGGGAAGGCCGTGTTATAGCGACAGGAAAACTGGGTCAGATCGCAAAAGAAGCGGTCGAGAATGTTTCTGCGGTGATCAAAAAATATATAGGAACGGATATTTCCAAGATGGATCTCCATATTCAGTTCCTTCAGACCTATGAAGGCCTGGAAGGGGACAGTGCTTCCATATCCACCGCTCTTGCAGTGATTTCGGCTATTGCTGGTGTTCCTGTCAGGCAGGATATTGCGATGACAGGATCTCTTGATGTCCGCGGAACAGTTATGCCTGTTGGTGGGGTTACCGCAAAGATTGAGGCCGCAAAGGACGCCGGCATAAAGAAAGTGCTCATCCCAAAGGCCAATTCACAGGATGTCTATCTTGGCAAAGGCAAGAAGGATATAGATGTGGTTGAGGTTGAAAATATCGCAGAGGTTCTTGATCATGCAGTTTCCGACTGCAAAGGAAAACGATCGCTCCTTGCCAAAATGAGGGAATTGACCGAGAACTGAATCGAAACTCTCAATTTACTTATTGGGATACAGCTTATAGAAGTATCCAGAGAGGGTGCGCATTCATCCCAGACACCTACACGCCAGTCCTCAGGATCACATTCTCTTCAATGGAAGTAACCGATGAAGCGGGCAGGGTATATCTCTTGTTGAACATCGTCTGAATCACAAGCTTCCCTCTTCTTCCATCAACACCTACAATCTTCCCGAGATAGGTTCCATGTTCGCTTATCGCTTCCTTGCCTTCCAGTTTCATCTTCACCAGCATATCCGTTCTGATCCCATTGATTATCTTTGTGCTTATGTATGCAAGAGTTATAGCCAAGATCAAGGTGAGCAGGAAATCCTGGAAATACACATATGGCTCATACAGATTGAGGACCCAATCGCTTCCAACCTTAAGCACCAGGACTGCAAGTGTTAGACCGATCATGTAAAGCGCATATTTCGTTATCTGGTATTTCCTTTTCTCTCCAAGAGCATCCATGGCCTTTCCTGTCAAGAGCAGAACAAATCCGACAAGCAATATCATCACCACGCTTCGTATGACGTATGCCAGAAGTTTTTCACCCCCAAGATCCAAGCCAAGGGCTTCATGGTATGACTGCGAGGCTATGAGTATGCCTATGATGAAAAGGGCAAATCCCGCGATATAACTAACCCAGCTCGTCTTTTCCACAGAGAATCTGACATCTTTCGCAAACCTATCGATGTGTTCATCAATACCCAGCAATCTTGTGAATAAATACAGTCCTATTATCATCCCGATGGGTTCCCAACCGAACCCGAAATGGCTGGAAGCAGAAAGCAGAAGGATGAGAAGAGCGGGAATGCCGAAGATGGTCTTTGCATAATATGGATCCTTCAGCTTTTCGATCAGTACGAAGTATGTCTTCTCGAGCTCTTTGGCTTGTTTTATGAAAATTATTTTGGTAGAATCGATTTTCAGCCTGGATTTGATGATTGGAACTATTTCTTCATCGGATGCACCATCAGAGACCATCACGCAAGAAGAAGGATTCAGCTCCCTTACAATTTTATCGAGCTGTCTGCTGATTTCCTTATCCGCTTTGAATCCAAGCTTCTTGTCCCCTGTGAGTGTGACTACTTCTGCCTCGTGCCCCTCCTTTTTCATCTTCTCGAAAGTCTTGATAGCATAGAATACGGCATTGGAATCTGGATCTTCAGGATCAGCGAGGGCTAGTTTCAATGCAGCATCAAGATTGTTTTTCCTTCCGATGAGCGGACCACTGACTCCTGCCTTTTCATACAGATCGTTGTCCCTGTCGATGCATAGCACTAGTATGGGCCTCTCCATTCGTCATGACCAATAAATATCTCGCTCCACTCCTTTTTAAAATCTTCGCAGACTAGAAACTTAGCATAACCACTTAGGTTTCCAAAAGTTGGAGAGGTAAAAACATATGGAAGAAAAAAGGCTTGTTTTTCCAGGTGATCATCTTTTTAGCTGTGAAGAGTTCGAACCTGGTCAGAATACATTCACCAAGGATGATGAGAGTTATTCAGCTGCATTCGGAAAGGTCGACACTTCAGAGGGCATGGTCAATATAGTGCGCAAGAACGAGAGCGTCAGATCGCCAAAAGAAGGCATGGTTCTCTATTGCCTTGTCAGGAGGGCGGACCCTCATAAGGCCAGACTGGAGTGCATGATGGAAAGCGAGGTCGAAGAGAAATGCCGGTGCCCACAGATAGATGCGGTTCTTCCAGTAGCCAATATCAGCAGATCTCATGTAAACTCCATCAGGGATGCCCTCCGCGTGGGTGATGTCCTCAAGGCCAGGATATTTAAGATAAAGGACGGAGGGGAGGTCGAGCTGAGCCTTGTCGGGAAAGATTTTGGTGTTATAAAAGCTTTTTGTACCCGTTGTAGACATAGGATGGGATTGAGAGGAGATGCCTTTGTCTGCCCTCATTGCAGATGGAAAGAAAAAAAGAAGATTCCAGGTAGCAATGATCCCTTTTCAAGAAGGAGCCAGGAAAGGCCAGGCAGGTCATACGGAAGAAAAGACCACAGAGGAGACCGGAGGTAGTTCTTATGGATATTAAGATAACAAAACAGGAAAAAAATCTTTTAGAGGTGGACTTCGGGGGTGTAGACCAGTCTATCCCTCATCTTTTGGTTTCAAGACTTAATAAAGATGAAGACACAGAGTTTGCAGCATATAAACTGGAACATCCTGTCATGAGCAGTCCTAAACTCATTCTAAGAACGAAGGAAGGGGATGCACTGAAGCTTTTCACTGATACGCTGGAAGGCATTAAAAAAGATGTCGAGGATTTCAAGAAGAAATTCGTTGAAGTAAGCAAGTAGGTCTTCAGATGGTTGACTGGAAAAAGATGATCTCAAAGCCCAGAACAGAAGTTGTATTGCTTTTTGTTACTCTTTTTCTATTTATAATAACAGATCGTTTCTTGCCGGTTGACAGCGAATGGGGGGCGCTCCGGCTTCTTTTTGCAGGTCTTGTAATAATCGAGATGCTGTGCATAGTCGGCATGGAAGTGAGTCAGAATACCAAGAAGCATGGTTGGAAAAGCGAGGTGGTTGATACGATAGTCGCACTGCTCATCGCCCTCGGTATATGGTTTGGTGCCATCTTCGTGCTCAATACAAGCTCTCCGGTTTCTGGTGTGGTGTCCTGCAGTATGCTCCCTAATCTTCATAGAGGGGATTTTGTCATTGTGCAGGGTGTTGAACCTGAAGCCTACCATATTTCCATGAGCGATAAGGAATTCGATAGCTTCAGCAACGATTTCTCAAAGATCTATCATGGAGAGGATGAATATGAGATTGAAGGTTCATTGTATGCCTTCTGCCTTTCCCATTATGATGAGATCTGCAGGGATTTCCGTTCCAATCCTTCCGAATTCAGGGAAATGAAAGGCCCTCTCATCTATCATTATGATATGTGCGTTGTCAATAATCAGGATGGAACGGATGAGGATGCTCCCTGTGTGGTCAGTGTTGAGTATGATGGGTTAAACTATCTTACGAATTTCTCCCATGATATAATAGTCTATGAGCCGTCCGAAGAGGATGTATACCGGCGAGTCGGGGACATTGTCCACAGGGTTTTTTTCATCATCGATGTCAATGGCAAGGATTATTACATAACAAGAGGGGATAACAATCCTGTTCTGGACATGCAGGTTTATGATTATTATTCCATGACAGGGAATTATCCTGTTCCTGATGAGAATTACAAAGGGAAAGTCATATTACGAATCCCGATACTTGGATATTTCAAACTGCTCATATCCGGTTTCTGGCAAGAGGACCAACAGTGCAAATGGCAGATGGATTATCCTTCAGTCGGTTGATTGCCTGATATACTATCTTTCCTTTTCCAGCTTCATGAAAATCTGATCAAGATACCTGTTTCCGAATTTTGCCCATTTTCTGAAAACCGCAAATTCCCTGAAGCCAAGCTTTTTGTAGAGTGATATTGCACTCTTGTTTGGAGAGTATGCATAAAGGTAGATGTTTTTAGGTCGAAACCTTTTCCTGGTCTGCCTTATGTTCAGGTTCAAAATCCCCCTTCCAAGTCCAATTCCTCTATACCTCTTTGCAACAAGTATTCCAAGCTGTATGTTGCCCCTGGATCTTCCAGAATCCCTTGTTGCCCCTGTGGTTGCCGCTATTCTGCCATCCACTCTTGCAACAAGAACAAATCCATTGCCAGCCTCCATCTTTTCCAATTCATTCTTCTTCCATTCTTTCTCATCTTCCAGCGTAAATTCCATATCATAGCTGATAAATGTTTTCTCCCTAATTGCACTGTTGATATGTTCAAGCAACTCTTCAGTACCGTCCTCGTCTGAGAGAAATCCCACTTCTGCAATCAAACCGTTCTTCAATAATATTCTCTCAATTGCCTGATCAGCCATAATGACGTCCGCCCATGCCCTTTGTTATGACTTCACGCAGCATGACACGCAATTCTTTTTTCTTCTCTCTATCAAGATCAAGCATGTCCATCTTCTCATCCCATCTTTGGAGGGAAGCGACTATTCTCCTGAACAGTTTGTCATTATCAGTATATCTTGAGTAGTCGACAAGAGATATCATCGCATAAGGAGCATCCGATTCACCCAGTGCATCGATTATGGCATTTTTCAGGCTATGGCCGGCTTCGTTTTCCATAGCAGTCAGGAAGGTGTAATGGTGCGTGAGCACCTTGGCGGGATTGTCGCCAGGACCTAACCGGCCCAGGAGCTGGATGACTTCCATTAAACCTTCGAGCGATGTATGGTAATTGAAGATCGAACGATAAACCTGCATCCTCAATTTGGGGGATTCGCTTTCAGGGTGTTTCGCATTGAAATATTCGTATGATTTCATTATCTTTATCTTCGAACTCTCTGCCAGGGTCTCATGTATCATGTAGAGGATCAGTTGCCTGATGTTTTCATCTCCCTCTTTGTAGAGTATCTTCATATTTTCCACAGCCTCGCGCTTGTCCCGCGATTTCACAGCTACCGGGAAGAACTTAATCTTGAATAATGCATTTTCGATCTCTTTGATTTTCTTTTTCATCTCCGGATCATTCTCTGCTGTTATCTTCTTCTCGGTCTCTGCCGTTTTTTCTTCAGCTTTTGATCCGGCTTTTTGTTTTTTCTTGGGTTTTTCCTTCTTCTCCATCTCTTGCTTCTTCTTTTTTCCTGCCAAAAGAACTCACCTGGTGCTAATTCGCATCCTTGTTTTTTAACATATCGATAATTATTTAGGCTTGCCAGGTAATTATCATCCATGGAGATTCTTTTTGCGACGGGAAACGAGGACAAGTTCAATGAAGCGACAGAGGTCCTGAACACTATGAATATCAGAATCTCCAGAGTGGATTTCGAATATATGGAGATACGATCCGAGGATATAAATGAGATCTCTGCGGATGCTGCCCTTGAGGCATATCGAAGGGTGAAGCAACCTGTCTTTGTAGAGGATGCAGGTTTTTTTCTTAAGGCATTTAACGGTTTTCCAGGCTCATATTCCAAATGGGCATTCTCCAAAATAGGGAGCGGAGGCATACTTCGGCTTTTGGGCAATTCCCTGGATAGGGGGGCCGTCTTCAAGAGCTCGATCGCATTCGCTGACGGTCTTGGCGTCCGCATATTCGAAGGTGTGTGCTCCGGAAGGATAGCCCCATCTGAAAGAGGCGAAAGTGGGTTCGGTTATGATCCGATTTTTATTCCCGAAGGGCATTCCCAGACGTTCGCCGAAAGCATAGGATTAAAAAATAAGCTCTCACATAGATATAATTCTCTTCTAAAATTCTCAAATTATCTGAGAGAAACACATAGGTGAATATTCGTGGCTAGATTGCATTCAAGGAAGAAAGGAAAGTCTGGAACCAAAAGGCCGAGGAGTCCAGCTTCTCCCGAATGGTTCGATGTAGATGAAAATGAGATCAAGGAAATGATCACCAGGATGGCAAAAGAAGGAATTCCTCCGTCTAAGATAGCTTTGACATTGAGGGATCAGTATGCGATACCTGATGTCAGGTATGTGCTTGGCATGTCAATAACAGCTTTCCTGAAGCAAGAGAACGTGATGCCCCAGTATCCTGAGGATTTGATGAATCTGATAAGAAAAGCGGTTAGGATGAGAAATCATCTGAAGAGCATCGGTAAAAGGGATTTGCATAATAAGGTCAAGCTCGGACATGTTGAATCAAAGATAAACAGGCTTGTCAAGTATTATCACAGTAACGGTGCATTGCCAAAGGACTGGAAATATAATCCAGACACAGCGGCACTTTTGGTGAAATGATATAAAGGGTAGTGCTCATGGCAGGAAAAAGAACAAAAGTAGTCGATAAGTGGAAAAGCAAGAAATGGTATGATGTTGTAGCCCCTGAGATGTTCGATAGGAAGCAGATTGCTCAAGTTGTAGCAAGTGATGAGAAACAGCTCAAGAACAGGATAATCAGGAAAGGGCTCATGGAGCTCGGGACTGCAGGACCATCCCAGATCGCGATGTTCACCAATCTTCGTTTTAGGATCACCGATGTTAATGGGGATACTGCGGATACCCGGTTCATCGGGCATGAAGTGGCATCGTCATACATAAAGACCTTTGCAAGGAGGGGGAAATCTCTCATCCATCAAATAGTCGATGAGAAGACGCGGGATGGAGAGGATCTCAGATTAAAGGTCATCGCGGTTACTGGATCAAGGGTAAGCCAGAACACCAAAAGGAATATCCGCGCCGCCCTTCAGGAAGTCTCGCATTCCCAGATAGCGGAAAACGATTTCAAGGATAATATGGAACAGATAATATCTGGTAAATTTTCCTCTATGATATTCAACCGACTAAAGCAGATAACCAAGATGAAAAGAGTAGAGGTTTGGAAATCCGAGAGAGGAGAGAACTTTAAGTGATATTATGATGCCCCCGGGAATGGATCCAAGAAAGATGCAGCAGATGATGCGGCAGATGGGTATTCAGTCAAAGGAGATTCCGGCAAAAAAGGTTATCATCGAGACGGATGACGGGAATCTGATCATAAACAATCCCCAAATCACTGAGATAAACATGCAGGGTAACAAGTCATATCAAATTACAGGAAGTATAGCCAAGGAAGCATCGATCTCTGATGAGGATGTGGATATGGTCGTTTCACAGGCCGGTTGTTCAAGGGAGAAAGCAAGAAGTGCACTCGAAGATTCAGACGGAGATATTGCAGGAGCGATCCTTGCCCTGAGCGAAGATGAATAGTCCTGGGGAGAATAATCGCCTTTTTGCGCATTCGATTTTTCCCATTACGAATCATCTTTTTTGAATTAATGTGGTTTATTTTCTTTTTCTTATTATTACATAACAAGCATATGCCATCCACAACATGAGAGGGTGGATGATATAACAGCGGCTGTTTCTTATTTTCACTTGCCCCAGGTTTGAGATAAGGGGGCATGGTCCTGGCGGAGTATTCCTGTATTTTCTGACTTGACTTCGCCAGATTAGAATAAAGATGAATACCTGGATTGTCTTTTTTTGACTTGACTTCGCCAGATTAGAATAAAGAAGGTTGTCTGTTTTATCTTTTTGGGCTA
>CAYVTJ010000002.1:0-25536 GCA_964454475.1 Microcaldota archaeon
GGCTCTTTTTGGTGATTTTCTCAAGAAATATGGTCAGATCGACCTTCAAATCCGGATTTGAGGCCAAACTGTCAAATGGTTTTGAGGCAAAGAATCAGCGTGGGCAGGGTTGAAACTGGCGAGAATAGGGATAGATATAAGGCATTGCACCAGCATCTGAAATGAGATCACAATTGTCTCTTGAGATAAAACCAGCATCAAGTTCAACATCAGACATATCCTGAAATCTTTGTGATGTTTCAATCATAAGAGGTCTGAATAATGGGGAATCATTTGCTGTTCCTTTAGCATGCACATATGCAGTTGCAATATGAAAATTGTTACTTACCATAACTGCCAATTTGTCATAGGCAGCGTGTTTGCTCATGTTTTCACGATCATTTTCATAATTCTGTTTAGTTGTAAGTGGCAGACCAGTTCCATCTGCACTAAATGAACTTTCTTTATTCAGTATTGGAGCATTTGTCATCTCAAGGACTTTGTTCAAAATGTACTGAACATCATCTCTTGAATATGCCCTGCCAATTGTTCTTGGAGATGGGACATCAATCAACATAAGCTTTTCCTTGAAAAGCAAGGCAAGTCCTGATGCCTGACGTTCAGCAGTCTGAAAATACATTTGAATTAAGATTATCTTTACAAGATCGTATGCATTCATTGCAGGCCTGCCAGGTTGTCTTGTTTTTTGTTCTTCCAGCTTAACCATATCAACAGCTTCTTTAACGAATGTAAAGAAGAAATGCATTTCATTTATTTTAGCAGCGTTGTATGAACCCCAATCAATCTCTTTTTCCTCCTTGGGCTGATATTTGAAATCTCCATTTTTCAGATCACAAATGAGTTGGTTCAGAATTCTCTGCGTTTTCTTCATGCCAATAATTAGAAGCAAACATTTATTAATATTTAGATATCTAAAGATATCTATGAGAGTTATTGAACTAAAAAAGGGAAATCTGAAATTTACAGATGAGATAGATGGTTTTATTGAGAAGAATGTCACAAGATTTGGCACTAGTGCCAAGGTTGATTGTCCAAGAAGATATATCGGAAGGAAAGCATATCTGCTGATTTGCAAAGAATGAGCAAGTTAGTTACTTTTTTTCTTCAGATTTGGTTTTGACGCAAAGCCCAAAATGAGCCAACTATTTAAAAATCCCCCTGGGATATATGATAGGCACCAGATGCCTGCATTCTATGACGTGTAGTGAAAAGAATCAAGGTAATTCGTATGGAAAGAGATGCTGATTATACTGCAAAGGACATACAGGTTTTAGAGGGCCTGGAGGCAGTGAGAAAAAGACCTGCCATGTACATCGGGGACATTGGTAAGAGAGGTTTGCACCACCTGGTCTTTGAGGTCCTAGACAACTCCATAGATGAGGCTTTGGCAGGTCATTGCAGCAGTGTCGAAGTCGAGATAGGAAATGATGGTTCCGTATCGATAAGCGATAACGGGAGGGGAATTCCTGTTGAAAAGCATGAAAGCGGAAAATCCGCACTTGAAGTGGTAATGACTGTCCTGCATGCCGGAGGGAAATTCGGAAAGAAGGCATATAAGGTCTCGGGGGGCCTTCATGGCGTGGGCATATCTGTTGTAAATGCACTAAGCAAAAATATGCGAGTGGAAGTCCGGAGGAACGGGAATGTGTATGTGCAGGATTATAGGGTGGGAGTTCCGCAATCAGAGGTAAGGATCGAAGGCCAGACAAATTATACCGGGACGAAAATCTCTTTTACCCCAAATGAGGACATCTTCAAGAGTACGGAATTCGAATACGGCCTTCTTCGCGAGAGGATGATGGAGCTGGCCTTCCTGAATGCTGGGATAAGCATAAGACTGTCAGATGGACGGGATGAAAAAAGCGAACTCTTCCATTATACTGGAGGAATAAAGGAATTTGTGGAATTCCTGAACAAGGCAAGAACGCCTTTGCATGGCCCCCAGTATTGCATGAAAACTACTGAAGAGCTGGAGCTGGAATATTCTTTGCAGTACACAAATGTATTCTCGCAGAATATCTATTCCTTTGTCAATAATATCAAAACGATCGAAGGCGGAACACATCTCTCAGGTTTCAAAACAGCACTCACACGCGTCATTAATGAATACATGAGATCGAATAAGCTGATTAAAGAGGGGAAGAGAGTATCTGGTGATGATGCTCTTGAAGGGTTAACTGCAATAATCAGCGTCAAAGTTCCGGAACCCCAATTCGAAGGGCAGACCAAAACAAAACTGGGCAACTGGGATGTGAAAGGAGCCGTTGATTCGCTCGTCTATGAATCCATGATGAGCTATCTGGATGAGAATCCCAACGAAGCGAAGATCATATCCCAAAAGATCGTAAAATCAATGGAAGCACGGGAAGCGGCGCAAAAAGCGAAGGAGCTGATAAGGAGAAAAAATGTCTTTGAATCAAGTATCCTTCCAGGTAAGCTTTCTGATTGCATCGAAAAGGATCCGGAAAAATGCGAACTGTTCATCGTGGAAGGAGATTCCGCCGGAGGCAGCTCGAGGCAGGGGAGAGACAGGGCCATACAAGCGATTCTTCCACTGAAAGGAAAAATCCTTAATGTGGAAAAAGCACCCATGCATAGAGTGCTTACCAGTGAAGAGATCAAATCCATTGTGATGAGCATTGGTGCAGGATTCGGAGAAGATTTCGATATTTCAAAGAGCAGATATCACAAATATGTGATCATGACCGATGCCGACGTGGATGGGGCCCATATAAGGACCCTCCTCCTGACGCTTTTCTATAGGCATTTCAAGGAAGTCATTAATAATGGATATTTATACATCGCCCAGCCTCCATTATACAAGATAAAGAAGGGAAAGCATATCGAGTACGCATATAGCGATCGGGAACTTCAGGAACAACTCAAGAACTTCGAAGGGAAGCCTGATATACAGCAATACAAAGGTTTAGGAGAGATGAACCCTGATCAGCTTTGGGAAACAACCATGAATCCTGAGACAAGGACTCTGAAGCAGGTGACCATTGATGATGCGATGCTGGCAGACGAATTGTTCGCCATCCTTATGGGAGACGAAGTTGCTCCCAGGAAGGAATTCATCGAAAGCTATGCCAAAGAGGTTAAAAATCTCGATATCTGAGTGATCGCATGCCCCAGACCATCATAAAAGAACCGATAACCAAGGATATGAAAGAAAGCTACCTGGATTATGCCATGAGTGTGATCGTGGGTAGGGCCATCCCTGATGTAAGGGACGGGCTGAAACCGGTTCACAGGAGAATTCTCTACTCCATGCACAGGAACGGCAACACCTATGATAAGCCTTACAAGAAAAGCGCAAGGATAGTCGGTAATGTTCTTGGTTACTTCCATCCTCATGGTGACAGTGCAATATATGATGCATTGATCAGAATGGCTCAATCATTCTCTTTGAGATATATGCTCATCGATGGTCATGGGAACATGGGGAGTATTGACGGAGATTCTGCAGCGGCTATGAGATATACCGAAGTCAGAATGTCAAAAATGGCCAATGATATTATATCGGATATTGACAAGGACACAGTTTCCTGGATGGATAATTTCGATGGAACAACCAATGAACCTGTTGTCCTTCCCTCAAAGATACCCAATCTGCTCATCAATGGATCGAGCGGTATCGCAGTCGGGATGGCAACCAATGTTCCGCCACACAATCTAAGAGAGGTTGTTGATGGTGCTGTGGCAGTCATTGATGGTGCAGGGGACCAGGACCTGTTTCAGATCATAAAAGGACCTGATTTCCCGACCGGAGGGATTATCGTAGGAAGAAGTGGGATCCTTAAGGCATATAAGACCGGAAAAGGAATGATAAGATTAAGGGGAAAAACGTTATATGATGAACAAAGGAATGCGATTATAATCACAGAGATTCCATACCAACTTACAAAGACCTCACTCATTGAGGGTATTGTGAACGCGGTGAAGAACAAGAAGATAGAAGGAATATCAGGGATCCAGGACCATTCCGGGAAGAATGGCATGGAGGTCGTGATTGAACTCAAAAAGGGCGCCAACCATGATATCATTCTGAACCAGCTCTTTGTACATACAAACCTGCAGACGACTTTCGGTATAAACAACCTGGCGCTTGATGGCAAACAGCCAAGATTGATGAGCATTAAGCAGATGCTCGATTCCTTCATCGAGTTCAGAAAAGAGGTAGTGACGAATAGGTGTGAGTTCGAACTGAAAAAAGCTGAGGAGAGGGCCCATGTGCTTGAGGGATTACGGAAGGCGCTTGAGAACATAGATGAAATTGTTTCCCTTTTGAAAGCGTCTAGAGATGTCTCTGTTGCAAGAGAGTGTCTTATGGACAGATATGATCTTAGTCAGATTCAGGCGAATGCCATACTTGATATGAAACTCTCGAGACTGATCGCATTGGAAAGAGAAAAGATTGAAAGCGAATATCAAGAACTTCTGAAGAAGATCGAATACCTCAAGGATGTACTCTCTGATCCTGAGAAAATAAAAGAGATCGTGAGAGAGGAACTCCTTGATATCAGGGAGAGATACGGCGACGAGCGGAAGACCTGGATAATAGAGGATGAGGGGGAGATCGATATCGAAGAGCTCATCCCCAATGAAACGGTGGTGATCGCAATATCTAATAAGGGTTATGTCAAGCGGGTTTCTATTGATGAATATCGCGCCCAGCGGAGAGGTGGAAAAGGAGTTATAGGGACCAGCACCAAGGAGGATGATTTTATCCAGGATGTCATCGTTACAAGAAACCATAATTATCTTATGCTCTTTACCGATCAAGGAAGGGTATTCTGGCTGAAAGCCTACCGGATTCCCGAGGGCAGTAGATACTCCAAAGGAAAAACACTTGCATCTCTTCTTGAATTGAACGAGGAAATAGTAACTTCCTGGATAAGTGTGGAAAGGTTCGATGCAGGAGAATTCCTTGTTATGTCAACAGAGAACGGAACAATAAAACGAACCGCACTCTCCAACTTCAGCAATGTAAGAAGAGGAGGAATAAGAGCAATCACATTGAAGGATGGAGACCGGTTATGCAGCGTAAGAAAAACCAACGGAGAGCAGGATCTGATAATAGCCAGTAAAGAGGGCCAGGCCATCCGCTTCAGAGAGGATGAAGCGCGTGAGATCGGAAGGACCGGCATGGGTGTAAGAGGGATTAGACTCAAATCAGAAGAGGACAAGGTTGTCGGCGTAGCCATATGCGATAAACCGTCTCTGCTTACGATCACTGAAAAAGGGTATGGAAAGCGCACTTTAATAGATGATTACAGGTTGCAGGCAAGAGGGGGTTCTGGGGTGATCAACATAAAGACAGAAGGAAGGAATGGACCTGTAGTGGGAGTCAGGACTGTGAATGATGGAGAGGAGATCATCGTGATGAGTTCTAAAGGGCAGGCCATAAGAACGCCGGTTGAAAACATATCCGTCATCGGACGAAACACAAGCGGAGTGAGGATTATCCGCCTTGGTGAAGATGAAAATGTCGCTACTTTCGCAGTCGTTCCCAAAGAAAAGGATGTTGATGATGCTGTTGAGGAATCGGCAAAGGAGGAGGTCGGCTCTGGCGAGGATCATCCGGAATGATGGATTCAGACATTATGAGGGTAGATGCCATAAGCTACATTTAATAATTCTTTTTTCCTGAACATCCCATGAGACTCGCGTATATTCTTATCCTTATTGGATTACTTGTGCTGCCTATTTCAAATGCCAGCCATAGCATTACAATGCACTTCGGGGGAGAGTGTCCTCCTGACAATGAGGTCTTTGTTTACTGTTTTGATCTTACGGGCGTTGTACATATAGCTTCAACCATGCCCATATGCACCTCTGAGACCTACACTGTTCCAAATGATGTCGGGACTTTGATCTGTCTTATAGAATGCAACGGAGAAGAGGCCTATCGGAAACGATATGAATTTCCAGGGACTCCCTGGAAGGCCCCGCCAGGATATCCTTATGACATTGCGAGGTTCGGGGATCTTCCGGAAGATGAGGATATCTCGGACGAGATCGACGAAACGATAACCTCTCCAGATAAATGCGGGAATGGAGACATTGAGGGAAGCGAGAACTGCGATACTAATGGAGACAATGGTTGTGATGATCCTCTAAAACCGACCTGTTATGACTGCAAATATTGCGGATGCGATGACGCGAGCCAATGCCAGCAGATTTCTGGATCTATGGAATGCGGCTCTCATGGATGCCCACCCTACACCCGGCCTTCTTTTAGTGTAGAATGTAGAGACGGGATGTGCTTGAATCCGCGGAAGTGCAATGTTGACCAGGATTGTATAGACAAGCATCAAGACTCGTTGGACAAAGAAAACGATTCGGAAGTAATCAGATTAAATGATGGTTCTGCGGCTATGGGAAACGAGCAGATTAGTAACGCCGTGGTCGAAATCGAAAGTGAAACCCAGGATGGAGATATGAAGATCATGAAGATCAGATACTCTCTTTGGGCAGAATCGGATATATCTATTTCTCCTGGGGAAGGATTGCGGGAGCATCTGGATGAACCCGAAGGGATGCTTGTTCCGTTTTGGGACATCAAATATGACGGCCTTTCTATGGTAGAACCAGACCTTGCTACCGAATATGTTGATTATGAAGGCAAGATTCCAGCTTTTCTAATCGATTCAAATGATCAGGAGTTCCCTGATTGCTATGGCATGGTAAGCTTTTTTGGAGCATCTTTATCAGAAATCGAAGATGGAAAAGATTATGCAATACTAGTGAAACCGGTTGATTCCAAAGAAGATGATTCTGAATCGAACCTAGATGAAGACGACTTACAGATTCTTGATCAGTATCCTATCGAAGGTACGGGTAGTTTGATGAAACAAACGCTTTCCCTTGGCGAAAATGTCCAGATCTCAACATCAGGAGACAGAAGCAGTCTTTTCTTTCCAAAAGATAGTCTTATGTTTGTTTTAGAACTGGATTTTACAGAAGGAATATCAGATGGGATCCAGCTGGAGAAACTTGAGGGAAACAGTATTTTCATCCTAGGCCAGCCATTTGTGATTTTGAGTATAGAAACGGACGAAGGTATATTCCTAGAAGCCGCACCATGGAATATGCAACAGGATAGTACGATAGAACCTCCGCCCGGGATACCTCCCGGAGAGCCCGCCCACTTAATTTGTGCTGAAGTGGAATCATGTGTATGGGAACAAGGAGAAGGAGAGGATGAATGTCACCATTGTGAGGATTGCACAACGGAGAGAATGGAAGAGCTTGAAAAAGATAGCAAGCAACGGCCTGAAGAGGAGTCTTCCATCTATCCAGGGACATCCTATCATGCAACGTGCGGTCCTGGCGGATACTGCATAAGAGCAGAAGGAAAGGGTACTGATGATTGTGTATCGGACGGAGATTGTTCGGATCAAAACCTGCCGATGGAAAACGACATGCATACAGAATGCAAAGATAAGCTCTGCACGTATGTAGAAGGGGAGGGTACTGATGAATGCGGCGGACATTGGAACTGTGATCAGAGTTATCCCTATCCATCGACCAGAGCATCAACCTGTTTTGGAATAATGTGCAGAATAAATGCTCCTGGAGCAGAAGTGAATGGAATGCCTTGTCGGACGGATGCTGATTGCAAGGGAATCGGGCTTTTCAGCGGTCTTTTTGGAGCTGATCTCAATGAGGATGTGAGTTTGGATTATGTACTCAGACAGATAATTGGAGATGAACGCGTAAATCTTTATGCCGGGAATGAGAAGGCATTTGTTGTAATTAGGAATGGCACAGTGAGTGATAGAGGCAACAGAGAATTACCTGACAACAGCGTAAATGTAATGACAGATATAGCCACCATCGAAGACATAGAATCCGGAAATATCACCTTTGAGGAAGCATATTATAACGATAGGATTAAAGTCGGCGGAGAAGGCTTCTTCAATGGTATAAGGTATTGGTTCAGTGAAATGGTTTTTGATCTTTTCTATGATGATTCTCCGGAGGAGGATTCCCTCTAAAAAAGATAAAAAAAATCAGTGCCTTTCGGTTTTTGCCCCTTCAGGGGTGAATAGTCCTGGACCTAGAAGTTCCGTATTCTGGGGCCTGTTCGCAGGGGTTTTAGCCATGTCGGATGAATCCTGAAGAACCGAGTTTACCAATTCAGAAAGGCTTCTTGCGAATTTTTGCAAGCTAGTACTGTCATGGCCCTTGGAAGGTCCTGTAACAGCCACTATGGGACCCACTCCTACGGTGACACTGCTGGAATTTGAATTCGGAAGGCCCAGCTCTCCAAACGAACCTTTGAGCGCTTCTGTCACCATCTCAGCATCGGGAACAACCAGCGTTCCATCATACGGGGATAGTTCTGCACTAAGACTAGCGCTCATTCCAGATTCATCCGGATAATTAATGAGTACTTCTACTGAACCATTGACAGGGTTTGAACCTATGAATACGGAAAGGCCTTCAGGGAGCCCGCTTGCCTGGCTACAGGAAGTATCTTCAAAGGAATCAGACGCCTCTCCAACAGAAACTTCCTTTTCTTTAGTGGCGGGCTTTTCTTTGGATGGCTCTTCGGTCAAAAGGGTTGGATTGCCTCTGGCCTCGGCAAGCGGAAGGGAACACGCCTTTGCTTCGGAATGCGATGGATTGCCTCCAGGTTGCTTTAATCCGCTGTTGTTATCTTTCTGGACATCCCCGTTCCAATGGCCCACAAACTTATCGGCAAAGCTCGCATGGAATAGCGGGTCCAGTGTGACCTTCTTCAATCGTTCTCTATTTGGATCACTTCCTTTTTTCCTGTTCTGTCTTCTTGTTCTCATTTTTCCACCTCATGCTAACATTTTATTTAACGCTCTCCATACTGTCATTCGTGAGACTCCAAACATATCAGCGAGTCGCCTTAGCGAGTATGGGTAACTATAATAAGCATATAACAGCTTTCCAAGATTTTCCTTGTCCAATCGACTGGGACGACCAAGGGACTTAAAATTAGATTCTTTTTCATCTACTCCAACGTATCGATTCTCACTGGATTTCATACCACCTTTTGTTTTGCTTTTCCATTTTTTTCACCTCTTTCTTCATATAACCACAACAATATGTTGTAGTAAGTGATAAATATGAAACTAAAAATATTTAAAGGTGTGTCCCAGATTGTGAATACATTTCCGAGCCTACTCTATCCTAACCTCGATACTCGGAGAAAGGATACCAAGCGATGAATCAGCACAACATCATCTTATCCGGTATCTGAGTATGGCGGCTATCTTGCCCAGGCCCTTCAACCTCTCGCCAGCACTTCCTTCTGAGGAGAATATCGTGATGTCGGACCCTCCCTCCTCCGATAGTTTAAGGATATCCTCCGCATCATTGGAATTCCTCAAAAAATCATCAAGTACAAGAAGTTTGCTTATAGCTCCCGCTTTTGCAGCAAGGCGGACTTCATCTTCCCCGTATGCACAGAGCCCATCATCCTTGTTAATGTGAAAAAGGAGATCATCAATAAGGCGCTCTTCCTCCTCAAGCCTTTCCTGACCCATGACTTTTTTCACAATTCCTTTTTTGATCAGCTCGATTGCCCCCGTTCTTTCCGCATGACTGCATGTATGAAAATCTAAACGATCAAGGATATCTGGATATTTATTTGTTATGAAATCCTTGAGATTATCTTTGGTAAAACCCGGACCGGCAATTAGATATCTTTCAGGGTGTCTTTTAATTTCTGAAACAATATCGCCGAAAAATTCCCGCTCTTTCATATCGTGCTTCTCATCTTTCTTGCTTCCTGAAAAACGAATCTCATGTCCGAATTCCAGTCCATGGGACCTCAAAGAAGCGGTCAATGCCTTTTGATCATCCAGCACTATAATTCTGATCCTTGGTTTTTTCGATTCCGATTCAGCCTCTTTCAGTCTTTTGATCTGATGATGCTTCCATTCTTTGAATATTCTGAGTGTGGAATCATCAGAAACATCTATTGTATGGTATCTTCCTATCTGTATGAACTCTTCTGGGCGTCCGCTGATTATCTTTCCAAGCAGACGGAGACGGTTCCTGGATTCTGCGAATGTGATCTGCTCTATCCTTATTCTGATCGTGACCGGCTTCTTTTCCTCTTTGGTTCCTGCTTTATATGTCCTTATTGATTTTGATTCGACTGTATCATCAGGAGAAAGGATTCTCTCCAGATGCCAAAGATCATCCAGATTATCAGTTTGAAGCTTCACCTCTCCGTTTCTTTGGTCCATATGGATTATTCTCATCGAAAATGTTATTGTCAGGTAATACTTATAAACATCAATTGGAGAAGGAGGTCTATGGGTTTGAAGATATGTGACGAGTGTGATGGGCGTTGTTGTAGTCTTCGTGTCGAACTGACCACGTACGATATAGGCCAGATAAGTTCTGAAGTAGGAGAAGAGCCGTTCATGGAATTGATTCCTGCAAAAGAGAATAGGATAGGTTTTAGGCTAAAAAATGGCTATTGGAGATTCGTAATGAAACAGAAAAATGATTATTGCATATTTTTCAATAAAGACTCGAGATATCATTGTGGGATATACGAACACAGACCTGCCATATGCAGAAGTTTCCCATTTACTATGAAAAGAAACAGGATAGTTAGAATAGGAAACTCAAAATGTCCAAATGTTAAAGGACATGAATGGAAAAATGATGAAACATGTCCTGACAAGATAGCAGAGTGTGCGGACGAACACTATAAATATAGAAAGATAATAGCAAACTGGAATAAGACTGCAACGGGTGATGAGGATGTGGAGAATTTCCTTGAATATGCTTTTGAGAGAATGGGTAACACAGAAAAAAAGAAAAATCCCTTTCAGGAACTGAAAGATCGTATATGTGGCCTCTTCCAATAATGAATACACTCAGCAATACTTATATAAAATATAAGATATCCTCTCAGGTTGGCAATTATCTTGATATTAAGGGATTGTTATGACAATGATTGATGATTTTAAGCTTCTTGAGAAGCATGGATTTGAGTTGCTTCCTTCAGAACTTGCAAAAAGTAAAGAAGAAGCATTAGAGATAGCAAAAGAGATAGGGTTTCCTGTTGCCCTGAAGATCGTCTCTCCTGAAATAGGGCACAAGACGGACTTTGGAGGTGTGAGACTCAGGATCAAAAACAAGGATTCCCTGGAGCGTAGCTATGATGATATAATCGAGAATGCAGGGGATAGCAGGATTGACGGCATTCTTGTTCAGAAGATGGCCAGGAAAGGCGTTGAACTGATCATAGGAGGGAGAAATGACCCCCAGTTTGGGCATATGGTGGTCCTTGGCCTCGGTGGAATTTATGTGGAGATATTCAGAGATATAAGCGCAAGAATATGTCCTGTTAGGGAACAGGATGTAAGCGAGATGATAAATGAATTAAAGAGTCATCCTCTACTGGAAGGAGCACGGGGGAAAGAGCCTATCAACTTGGATATACTCAAAGATCTGGTGATAAGGGTTTGTAAGTTCATGAAAAAGGAAAGGATAGAGGAGATGGATCTGAATCCTATTATCTGCGATTCTAAAGGATGTGATTTGGTGGACGTAAGGTTCAGGTGATGTTATGAAAAGAATCGTAAAAAAGTTGGATAGGATATTCAAGCCTGGATCGGTTTCGATTATCGGTGCTTCTGTGAAATCAAATAGTATTGGGAACGTGCTCATGAAGAATTTTGTTGAAGGAAAATTCAGAGGGGATGTCTTTCCTGTCAATCCTAAATATGATAAAGTCCTTGGTTTGGAATGCTTCAAAGATGTGGAATCTATAGGAAAAAGGATCGATTGTGCAATAGTAGCGACTCCTGCAGCGACTGTTCCAAAGATCGTTAAGCAATGCGTCAAGGCGAATGTTGGTGGTGTTGTGGTCTTGAGTGGGGGCTTTGAAGAAGTTGGCAATGAAAATCTTGCAGATGAAATAAGAAAAACTGCATTTGATAATGATATGCCATTGATCGGTCCCAACTGTCTTGGAGTATTCAACCAATATACAAGAGTGGATAGTATATTCTTACCGATATACAAACTTGAAAGACCGAAAGCAGGAGGGATTGCATTTATAACCCAAAGCGGTGCGGTGGGCTCAACAGTCCTGGACCTATCTGCATTTTATGGAATGGGTGTTTCCAAATTCATATCTTACGGTAATGGAACCGTTTTGAATGAGAATCATTTCCTGGAATATCTTGAAGAGGATGATGAGACTGAAATCATAATCCTTTATTTGGAAGGAACCCATGATGGAAGGGAGCTCCTTGAATGGATGAAAAGGGTGAATAAGAAAAAACCAATAATCGCTCTCAAGGCAGGAAAGCATGCAACAGGGCAGGAAGCGGCAAAAACACATACAGGAAATATCGCCGGGGATTATCTTGCTTACAAATCGGCTTTCAGACAGGCAGGAGTTACCGAGGCGCATAGCCTTGATGAACTCTTTGATTTTGTTAAAATATTTAATCAGCCTCTTCCAAAAGGAAATCGTGTTGGAATTGTAACCAATGGAGGTGGAATGGGGATTTTGACTACTGATTCGGTCGAGGAAGAAGGACTAAAGATGGCAGAATTATCAAATAAAACGATAAGCAGGATAAAGAAGATTCTTCCATCATATGGTACAGCTGCAAATCCTTTGGATTTGGTGGCAGATGCTAATGTAGAGGGATATAAATCAGCACTGGAGATATTTATGGATGATGAGGATATTGATATATTAGCTATTGTCATATTATTCCAGACTCCGCCAATTGATGAACGAATCCTGCATGTAATGACCAAGGTATCCGATGATAGAAGAAAACCCATGATAACCATATCTGTAGGTGGGCAATATACTGAGAACTACAGAAAAATACTGGAAAGCAGAGGAGTTCCAAGCTATCAAAGCCCTGCTTCTGGAGTGAAAGCTCTAAGAAAATTATATGAATATTCAAAGATGAGAAGACAGCGAGAGGAAGAGTATACTCACAAATGAAAGCTCCTTATTTTCTTAATTTAAATCAAAAATTATCGAACCACTTATCAGTGAACTTAGTTCCAGGCGAAGATGGGGGGAGGGTGTACTTCCACTAATATTACCTCGTATATGATATGATAAAATAAATAAAATGTAACTATAGTTACATATATAATATAATAATATATGATCAATATTGATAGATATGATTACTGAATTATAATAATCATATTAATGGAATCTAGTATTGAAATCTGCTTAGAAAGGTGTATTCATGCTATTGTATATGTATGATCTCAAACATGAAAATAAAACCCAGTTCAATCAATTGAAACGGGTCTTTTATTATAATCTTGGAAAATTGAATATTGGACCTGAGTTGTGGAAAACGAAATCAGCTTTTGTGGTTCCTGTCAACAAGGAACTTGAGATTGATTCATTTTTTAGAAGATTTAAAGGATCTGTAAAGGTCTATAAATCTTTCATATATTCAATCGAAGAGATCGAATAACTAAAAAAAACCGAAACATCTGAAAAACGAAAGCATTAGCAGAAAATAATAACAGAAGCAGGAATAATAGTGGAAGTGTGGGGTCCCTCCCTATCAATCATATAATCTCAAGTTCACAAACATATATCTCGAATTCAATACCTTTCTTTTCCAAGAATTTTTGGGATATCTTCCCGAATATGCCCTTTATTTTCCCATCTACGATGACATCCGATCCCCTTTCAGGTTCGAAAACCCCATCAGTATTAGGTCTTAATATGAAATTAACACCTTTTTCTCTCATCAGCGTCTGGAGGTACCCTCGCATTTCCGAGAATTCAAGTTTTTTATCCATGATCCCCCATATGAGTTTTTTTCTGCTAGAGCCATCATATATCATCCCGATTTCATAATATTTTTGAGGAATCCCTCTGGTTTTGTTCAAATAGAATGTATCGATCATATCAGGCAATAATATCGGTCTAATGGCTGTGAATTCCTCACCAGATGGATTCAGAATCGTTCTTACCTTGCCATCATAGCCCGCCTCCTTGATCTTCTGTTCGTTCGTCAGGATGAATGTATCGATTTGGGAGAATCCCATACCCCTCATAATCTGGTCTGTATGATCATTCCTTCTCACTGCCTCTCCTGGACTGAAAAAATCAGGAATCGTTGGCTCAAAATTATTATATCCATACGCAATAGCTATATCTTCAATGATGTCTATATCCTTTAATATGTCCGCCCTGTATGGAGGGACAAGCACATCATCGCCATCAATTCGATAGCCCATCATCAAGAGCGATTCTTCTATCTTAACCTGATCCAGTTCGAGCCCGAGAATTTTCGATATTTTTCTTTCTTCTACTCTTACCTTTCGGGGGCTGAGATCAGGACTTTTGAATTCCTTATCAGGATATCTCATATCAACAGAGTATATCCTGCCGCCCATATCCGCAAGACTACAAACTATAATATTCAAAGCGGATTTGACAGCATTTATGTCTATACCGGTAACTTCTATGAATACATCCTTTGTGTCCACTTCTACTTTCCCCGTCTCTTTGGAATTCACGATGGGAATCAGTGCCATTATATTGTCTTTGGCATCAAGAAATACTGGATATTTTTCAAGCCCTTCAAGAACATGGCCATGTTCCTGCCCTTTAGGATGCTTCTCAAGTATCTCCCCGGCATAAGCCTCATGGGGGTAATTAAGGGGATGGTACTTTATTCTTCCAGGGTCCATCATAGTGTATCTGACCGGAAATTCTATCGCATCCAAGGGGTAGAATCCAATACCGAATTTCTTGACTCTTCGGCCCAGAGTGGCAAGAAGCTTCTCTTGGAGCAGAACCATATCCGTTATTTTCTCATCGCTTAATTCAAGACCTTTAACCACGGCACAAAGGCTATGCGGTCTGACATTCTTTACTGAGTCGTCAACTACGACCCTACAACCCCCCTCATTGACTTCATAGTCTTTTACCCCTTTTCTGAAGTATGATATGAGTGATCTTGCCAGACCTTCCATGGAATACCAATCAGGCCTGTTGGGGGTTAGTTCCACGAGTATCTTTTTCGTTTCTTCCAAATATTCACATGGTGCCCCAATCTCAGTTAATCCCTCGATAATCCTGTCTTTGGACAAATCCGTTCTTTTTTCCATCTCACTGGAGAGAAATTCCACGACTACCATAATCAATCTTCCATGCTTTTGCGATATGCCCTTCTGCATGCACCGGAATTCCTTTTAGCATATTGAATTCAGATACCTGGCATGCTCCCTGCATATCATCTCTTTTTCTTTAATCTCATTTTTATAATCTTTTGCGAAATAAGGGCTTTGTCTTACTTTCCTATTATTTCAATCCTTCATGCAATCTTCATATGCCTGACCTCCTTGATTAGGGTAGCCGCTAAGCATATAATTCCTGAACTTAGCATATTCCCTGCATGCTATTTCCCTTTTTTCAGGCTGATCTTCATATTCCTCTGAAAGTTCTGCGTAGCATTGGACTGCCTCAGTCACTGTCCCTTCCTGACAGAAGGCCATATCGTTGCTGAATTGATCGTTCTCATAATAAAAACCGAATGAAAATCCTGCGAGCAATGCAAGTATCACTCCTGCGGCCGCGGCTTTCCTGACATCGAAATCCACCCTGTTCTTATTTATCCAATACGCTATCGCAATCCCTCCGAAAAGACCCAATAGATGAGCGGAGTGGGCGATGCCATCAGAAGCCCCAAGTCCGATGAGTTCTATGGCCATATACAGGAATCCTGCTATATACATAGGCATAGGGATTCCCATCAAGAGTATCCTCATATTGGGCATCAACAAGGCGACAGCGCCGATTATTCCGTAAATGGCGCCGGAAGCACCAACTGCCGATGAAAAGGGATTGCTAAGAAGCATGAAACCTATCCCTCCAAGTACGCCTGAGACAAGATAAAGTACAAGGAAATTGCCTCCACCCAGCTTTCTCTCGAGGGCGCTTCCAAAGATGAAAAGCGCCAGCATGTTGAAGGCTATATGATGCAAACCACCATGCGCAAACATACTCGTCAAAATGAGATAAGGCTGTTCATAGAGTTCGATTCCTCTCAACACCAGGAAATCCTCGAAAACAGGTCCAATTATCATCTGTCCAAGGAATATGATTATACAGGCCACTATGAGGCTTTGTGTAATATTCATCATGAATCTCCTTTTCTCTCTTTTGCCAGTTCCATCACGAATTCGGTTAGATATGCCTCATCAAGGCAGCCGGTACAGATATCAGATCCGACCGCATCTTTCAGTCCTTCGATAGAAAGATAACCCAAACTATTCGCATCGAGGAACTCCTTAATCTCTTCAATGTTTTTATTATTTGCTATTAATTCATTATATGTAGACATGTCAACCCCGTAGAAACAGGGGCTTTTTATGGGAGGGCAGGTTATCCTTAAATGCACCTCTTCTGCTCCCACCCCTCTCACAAGCTTCACGATGGATTTGAGAGTCGTCCCTCTGACGATGCTATCATCAACCAGAACCACCCTTTTCCCCTCCAGAATCCCTTTTACAGGGTTCAGTTTCATCCTGACCGCTTCTATCCTTTTCTCATCGGTAGGCATGATGAAGGTCCTTCCTATATATCTGTTTTTTATCAACCCCTCTGTATTTGCGATTCCAAGTTCTCTGGCATATGCTCCTGCTGCTGTTCTTGCAGTATCCGGAACAGGAACCACGATGTCTGCATCAACAGGATGTTCCCAAGCGAGCCTAGTACCAAGCGCTTCACGCAATGCGAATACGCTCTTCCCGTTTATGATGGAATCCGGCCTGGAGAAATAAACGTATTCGAACATACAATGCCTTGTCCGCTCATCAAGAATCCTTTTCCTCTCCATCTTTTTATGGTCAAGCAAAGCCAGGCATCCACCTTCGAGTTCTCCCTTATATGGGATGCCATTTATGTCAAAGGCGACACTCTCGGAAGCAAAACAGATGAAATCTTCATTCTCTGCCCAAACAAGAGGCCTTAACCCGAATCTGTCCCTGAACACGGCCAGTCGCCCCTCACATATAGCGACATCAGAGAAGGAACCCTCGAAGCGATTAATTATTGCGCGCACTCCCTCTTCAATACCTGATTTATTTATCAAATATGCCATCGGCTCGGAATCCACAGTGCTTTTGAAAGAACAACCATCTTCCTCAAGCTCTGTTCTCAGTTGTTCATAATTAGCAATATGGCCGTTGTGGGCAACCGCAGCATCCCCTAACACAGTGGGTTGGACATCGGACCTCTCACACCCACCAATCGTAGGATACCTCGTATGACCTATGCCTATGTGACCTCTAATCCTCAAATCTTTTTCTTTGAATACATCCGAGACCAGACCAAGACCGCGAACAGCATTTATTTTCCTCCCATCGGATATCGCCATTCCGGCGGCATCCTGTCCTCTGTGCTGGAGGGCGATAAGACCTTTATAGACAAGCGGTGCGACATCCTTTCCTGTTTTCGAGATTATGCCTAAGATGCCGCATTCTTCCCCTCTCTCCCAGATCTGATCAGAATAGACAGTGATGCTCATGCATTCTTTTGATATGGTTCGATTTTTATATCATTCGAGAATTCAGTTTGGATGCCCGATACACTCTCTTTATTATTCTGAATCAATGCCCCCCCCATAATCCTAGTTCGCGTATTTCTTTTTATGAAGAGTTAGTTCGTTTCTTCCCTGGAGTTCCCAAAGATCCAGATGAAGGAGCATTTCTTCTGGAGGACATAATTACCAGATAGGACACACTACCGAAAATTTAAATAATGCCAATAGGAAAACAATATCGATGGAAAAAAGAATATCGATAGGATTCACTGTCCTTCTGATGTTGTTGTCCTTGGGGTGCACCGGAGAGGTTGAACCAGAAGAACCTCGAGAGGAAGTGCACGATTTTGAGAGCTGTGTGGAAGCAGGCAATCCGGTTATGGAGTCTCACCCAAGGAAGTGCCGTGCTGATGGAATCGTTTATGTAGAAGAGCTGGGCGGGGCGTCAGGCGAGCCGTCTGAAGATGCCCAAGCAGTGGCAATGGCCAATAATCAGTTCGCTTTTGATATGTACGAATACTATGGGAATGAGAGCGGTAATGTCTTCTTTTCTCCATACAGCATTTCGACAGCCCTTGCCATGACATATGAGGGTGCTAAAGCAGAGACCGCCCAGGAGATAATGGAGGTTTTCAATTATCCGGAGAAACCCGTGCTTCGGGACGGAAGCCATGCAATATATCAAGAGATAAACAGGAAGGATAAGGGGTATAAGCTCCATACGGCAAATGCATTATGGGCAGAGCGGGATTATCATTTCCTGGAAAGTTATTTTGATACCATCACTACCTATTATGGAGGAAACATCAAGAACATGGACTTCAGGAATAAACCTGACGATTCAAGGACAGAGATAAATGATTGGGTGGAACTCCAGACAGAGGGCAAGATCAGGGATCTGATTCCGCCAGGAGTCATAAATCCGATGACCCGCCTTGTCCTCACAAATGCAATATATTTCAAAGGGACCTGGGAAACCAGGTTTAATGAGACACTGACAGAAAAGGCTAGTTTCACCACACCTGCAGGATCTGTTGATGTGGATATGATGGAAAGGACAGGCAAGGAAGCCGAGTTCAATTATTTCGAGGATTCGGATGCTCAAATTATCGAATTGCCATACTCAGGGGAGGATCTTTCGATGCTGGTAATCCTGCCTAAGGGAAACCTGGCAGACGTCGAATCCAATCTTGATGCCGAGAAGCTTTCCATGTGGATGGATTCCCTTGAGATGCAACAGGTCGATTTGTTTCTTCCAAAATTCAAGTTCGAAACCAAATATCTGTTGAAAGGCACCCTGTCCGATATGGGAATGCCGATTGCTTTTAATCCCGGAAAAGCCGATTTCACAGGTATGGACGGAACCAATGATCTTTTCATATCCAATGTCATACACCAGGCTTTTGTAGAAGTCAATGAAGAAGGCACGGAGGCCGCAGCAGCAACCGCCGTAGTGATTGAAGCGACTGCCATACCTATCGAAGAGACTCCGGTATTCAGGGCGGATCACCCTTTCATCTTCGTGATTCAGCAGAAGAATACAGGCAATATTCTTTTCATGGGCAAGGTCAATGACCCAACCAAAGGCTGAGGCATTGATCATCGCAGAAGCTCATGACTATCTGGATTTGCAACTCCTGCGGATTGCTTAGAATTTAATTACCTTCGCAAGTACAATACCACATAAACCATTTACAGGGAATTCTAATGAGAGGCGTATCGATAGTCGGAGCCGGAATGACAAAATTCGGGGAGAGTTGGAAGATGGGCTTTAGGGATCTAGTAGTCCAGGCAGGTCTCAGAGCTCTTAAGGATGCGAGAATATCAGGAGACAAGATAGGTGCTGGTTATGTCGGTACGATGGCATCTGGAAAGCTTATCGGACAGGAACACATAGGCGCACTTCTAGCCGATTATATGGGCCTGAACCCCATACCGATAACCAGGGTTGAAGGAGCATGTGCTTCAGGAAGCCTTGCCCTTAGGCAAGGCCTCATGGCAGTAGCATCAGGGATCCATGATATCGTAGTAGTCGGAGGCGTCGAGAAGATGACTGATCTTGGAAGCAGCGCAGTCAGTGATATACTCGGAGGTGCAGGAGACCAGGAATGGGAACTTTTCCATGGAGCAACATTCCCCGGAATATACGCTCTCATGGCAAGACGCCATATGAAGGATTTTGGAACAACCGAAGAGATGCTAGCATCAGCCTCTGTGAAGAACCACCTTAATGGTTCGAAGAATGAATTTGCGCAGTTCCAAAGAGAGATAACGATCGACGAAGTGTTGAGGTCAAAACCTGTTGCCAGCCCTCTCAAGGTCCTTGACTGCTCCCCGATAACCGACGGGGCGGCCGCCCTGGTCCTGGCCCCAACAGAGATGGCAGGGAGTTTCACCGATAAACCGATCGAGATAGTCGGAAGCGGACAGGCAAGCGATACTCTGGCACTCCACTCGAGATCGACATTGACAGGATTAAAGGCAACCCAGATAGCAGCCAAGAAAGCATATCAAATGGCCAGAATAGAGCCAACTGATATCGATATCGCGGAAGTCCATGATTGCTTCAGCATAGCAGAGATAATGGCAATAGAGGATCTTGGTTTATTCGAAAAAGGCAGAGGCGGCATCGCTAGCATCGAGGGAAAGACCGCTATCGATGGAGAGATGCCTATAAACACGTCCGGAGGTCTCAAATCATGCGGACATCCCGTAGGTGCTACAGGGGTGAAGCAGGCAATCGAGATATGCTGGCAGTTGAGAGGGGAGGCAGGACCAAGACAAGTGAAAGATGTTGGCATGGGTCTCAGTCATAATGTTGGAGGTTCTGGTGCGACTGCGGTGGTTCATGCCTATAAGAAGGCATAACAATCACATTTATTTAGCTTTTATCTGATATGTATTCGGGGTGTTCTATGGAAAAAGAAGTTGTTCCGGCCATTCTCTCTTACACTAGGGAGGCTCTCTTTGATAAGGTAAGGCGGGTCGGGCCTTTCGTCAAGACAGTTCAGATCGATATGATGGACGGCGCGTTCGTAAACAACAGCACGATACACGTGAAGCATCTGAGAGGTCTTCCTGAGAATGTTAACTATGAGGTGCATTGGATGGTCGAACAGCCGGAAAGGTGGATACCTGAAGTCAATCATGGCTATCATCACATCTTCCACTATAAAGCAATGCATTCTTTTGATGCGATAGCAGAGGCGGCGAAAGCATCGAAAGGAAGCTTGGGCCTGGCTCTAAATCCCGATGTTCAGATAGATGATGCCCTTCCTTACATAAAGAAGGTCGATTCCGTTCTAGTGATGACGGTATATCCAGGTTTCTCAGGGCAGAAATACATCCCCGAGATGGAAGATAAGATAAGGGATTTGAGAAAGCGGTTCCCAGGGATGGATATAGAAGTCGATGGAGGCATAGATCAAAATAACGCTTTAAGAGCCGCCTCAGCAGGTGCCAACAAAGTGGCAGCGGCAAGCTCGATATTCAAATCATTAGATGTCGGAAAGGCGATAAGGCGCCTTATGGCGAGTGTGGATGAAGGGTGCAGAAAATGGGAGAAAAAAAGTTCAGACTAACAGATGTCAAGAAACTCAGGTTGATGGCAAATACTATCCGCCAGGATGTAGTGAAGATGCTTCTTGAGGCGAAATCAGGCCATTCAGCCGGTTCAATAGGGCTTGCCGATATTTTCACTGCCCTTTATTTCAATGTACTCTTTCATAATCCTGATAATCCTGATTGGGAATCCAGGGATCGCTTCGTCCTGTCGAATGGTCATGTTTGCCCTGTCATGTATTCCGCTATGGCGAATGCAGGGTATTTCCCAAAGGAAGAGTTGTTGAGTCTCAGAAAATTGGGAAGCAGGCTTCAGGGTCATCCTCACAGGACTTCGCTTCCAGGGATTGAAAACTCCTCTGGTCCACTGGGCCAGGGTCTGTCTCAAGCGGTGGGCATGGCGCTCATCTCCAAGAGGGAAAAGAAAAGATGGCGCGTCTATGCTATGCTTTCGGATGGTGAGCTCCAGGAAGGCCAGACATGGGAGGCCCTGATGCTAGCATCAAAATACCACCTGGGGAACCTCACAGCGATAATAGACAGGAACAACATCCAGATAGACGGTTTCACAGAGGAGGTCCTTCCTTTGGAACCATTGGCAGAGAAGTTCCATTCATTCGGCTGGCACGTCATCAGTGTTGATGGACACAATATAAAGAAGATTATCGATGCTTGCCAGGAAAGTAAAGCGGTCTATGAGAAGCCGACAATCATAATTGCACATACGGTACCCGGCAAAGGAATACCTTTCATGGAATTCGTTACCGAGTGGCATGGAAAGCCACCGAGTAAAGAGCAGGCTGATGAATGCATCCGGTTCCTGGAAGAAGAGAGGGAATTCATAGAGGAGGATGGTGAGTAGCAATGTATGAGAAAATGCACCTCAAGGAGAATCTTTTCGATGATCTTGAGAAGAAGCCCAGCAGGGATGGTTTTGGAAATGCTCTTCTTGAACTTGGCGAATCTGATCCCAATGTTTGGGTTCTTACTGCTGATGTGTCAGGATCTACAAGGACCAATTGGTTTGCCAAGAAATATCCTGATCGTTTCGTGCAGGTGGGGGTGGCTGAACAGAATATGGCAGGGGTGGCAGCAGGAATAGCCTCCTGCGGCAAGCTCGCTTTCGTATCTGCTTATGGTGTATTCTCCCCTGGAAGAAACTGGGATCAGCTTCGCGTATCGATATGCTATAATGATGTCCCGGTAATCTTTCATGCATCCCACACCGGTCTTACTGTCGGTCCCGACGGGGCATCCCATCAGGCATTGGAGGATATTTCAATGACCAGAACCCTTCCTAATCTTGTTGTGGTGGCGCCTTCGGATGCTAATCAGGTTAAGAAAGCTTTCCTGGCGGCAGCAGAATTGAGGAAGCCCGCTTATATAAGAACATGCCGAGAAAAGATGCCTGTTTTCACCACAGACGATACTCCTTTCGGGATAGGAGAAGCCAATCTTTATGTGGATGGGAGCGATATCGCCATATTCGCATGTGGTCCTATTGTCTATGAATCCCTGAAGGCCGCCAAAGAGCTGGAGAAGAAAGGGGTTTCGGCAGCCGTGGTCGACTGCCATACGGTCAAGCCGATCGATAGAAGGATGATAACCGAGATGGCGAACAAGACCGGTCTGATCCTGAGTGTGGAAGAGCACCAGATCAATGGAGGGCTGGGCAGCGCGATAGCCGAAGTGATGGCAGAGGAATGCCCTGGAGCAAGACTTGTCCGCCATGGGGTTTATGACCGATTCGGGGAATCCGGCAATCCTTTGGGATTATTGTCCTATTTCTCGCTTGATTCGGATGGCATAGTCATGAAAGCCCTGGAGAGTCTCAAGAAATGAATTGTAGGTATCATTTATGAGCGTCTGCGAGTTTTCCTTGGGAATGCTCTGTCAAACCGTTTCTCATCCTTCATATGAACGGCCCCCTTCTTACCCCTGAACCATTCTGAACAATAGAGACATGTATCTCCCCCCGAGGTTAGCCCCTTCTTTTTGACATCATTGAGGTGTTCTTTCAGTTCAAGTTTTCTCTTATGTATCTTTTTTAGGATGTCAGCCTCTTCGATATGACCAAATACCAGAAAAGGGGCCTGCCAGCTTCCGCATCCAGGACCCAGACTTCCATCCGGATGAAGATTCAGTCCGATCTGGAAAGGGCAGGATCCATTATACCTGTAATGACCGAATATATTCTCTCTGTTTATGTTTTCCTTAGGTGTTCTGCAACCGACTTTTTTCAGTTTTTCCATAAATCCCTCCTTGTCATTTGCCAATCTTCCCGCAACAATCATCTTTTGGGAGGTTATCATGGGAAGGATGCAATCATCAGGATTGATGCCTAACCGTTTCAATAGGGCATTTCTCCAATCAGAGATTCTTTCCTCAAGCCCCCAGTATCCATATGCTCCAATTTTGACAGGCACCCCGCTCTCGATCAATCTGACCATCGTCTCAAGAGCCATTTCTTCACTATGCCTAAGGAAGCTCTTTATAGATACTTTAACAAGAATGCGCTGCTTGTATCTCTCATCCAACTTCGTTATCTTATCCAATGCTTTCTCCTCTGTTATGGAATTTTTACTTCCATGGGATATGCCTGATGTCACCATCCCGAAGCAGATGCCTGGAACGTTTTCAAAAAGAAAAGACACCACGTCCCCCAGGTCCGCCCCTCTGCTGAGGTATGTTAGGTTCTCCCCAGGACCAAGATCAAGTATCCTTTTTGCAGGCTTGATCCTACTCGAAAATTTTCTTAGATCCTCAAAGTCCATCGATTCCAAAGAGGCCGATGCCATGACAGCACAATGTTTACAGCCCCGGTCACATTTTTCCGTAACCGTCATGCTGCTTAGGGGGATTTTTTTATTTTTGCCGATAGCTGATTTTTCTCTTGCACTTTGGATGATTGAGCTTTCAACCCTCTTCATGATTGTGATAATTCTATCGAATTTCTCCATCTGCCATTTTTCTATGTCCACAGAGCTGTTTAGGTTCTTATATCTCTTGTTGCAGATGCTTTTCATCAGATCCTTGTCTCTATTTGCAATCAATCTAGCATGCGCAAGCCCGAGTAAAATATGTTCAGGCACCTCACTTATCAATGGAGGCATGCAGTTCACTAGACTCTCAATTTCGCCCGCTTTCATAAAACTCCACCATATCACATTTATGACAATCGATTTATAAAATAGTAGAATAATTCCTTTCCAAGGCGGCCAACTCAAGGCGCCCCTCTCTTTTTAGAACTGTTGCATCCATATTCTATCTTGAATTTTCCTAGGAGGCGTATGGATATGAGATTCTTTCTGGATACGGCAGATGTCGAGGAGATAAGAAAAGCAAGCGCGTTGGGGCTTTGCGATGGTGTCACCACAAATCCCTCAATAATCATGAAATCAGGACAGGACCATGAAGAGGTCATCAAAGAGATAGCCGAGGTTGTAGACGGCCCAGTGTCTGTGGAAGGTATTGGGGACACTGCCGATGAGATGATTCGGGAAGGCGAAGAATTCAGCACCTGGGCAAACAATATTGTTGTGAAGATACCTATGACAAGAGATGGTATGCTGGCGGTCCGGAAGCTTTATGAAAAAGGCATTAAGACGAACGTCACTCTTGTCTTTTCTGCATCTCAGGTTCTTCTCGCTGCGAAGGCCGGGGCATCCTATGTTTCTCCGTTTGTAGGACGCTTGGACGATATATCTGAAGATGGCATGCAATTGATCTCCGATTCGATGCAGATTCTTTCCGGCTATGATTTTGATACAGAGCTGATTGTGGCCTCTATCCGCCATCCATCGCATGTTTTGTATTCAGCAAGAATGGGCGCGCATATCGCCACCATCCCGCCTCAGGTATTGGAGAAACTGTTCAACCACCCTCTTACAGACAAGGGAATCCAGAAATTCAAAGCAGATCATGAGAGATATATTAAGGAAACCGGTTGATTAGAATGAAAGAATCCATAGCACTCACTTGGAGAAGGTTCCCGGAAAGATACAGTCTTGCAGGCGTCCATTGCAAGAGGTGTGAGTCATCATATTTCCCCCAAAGGTCGATATGTCCCAGATGCAGGAGGAAAGGGGAGCTCGAGTATGTCCATTTTTCAGGTAAGGGGAAAATATTTTCATTCACAGGAATAACCGCACCTCCGGCAGGATTTGAAGATCAGACGCCCTATGTTCTTGCGATTATCGAGCTGGAAGAAGGTGCGAGACTGACTGCCCAGATCGTGGATGCGAAGGAATCCGATCTTGAAATCGGAGCTCCAGTCGAACGCGTATTCCGGATCATTCAGAGGGATGATCCTGAAGGCCTGATCCATTACGGTTTTAAATTCAGGCTTGTCAACTGATCTTTTTAACTTATTCCCGCCAGTTTCAACCCTGCTCACGCTGATTCTTTGCCTCAAAACTAT
>CAYVTJ010000003.1:0-23306 GCA_964454475.1 Microcaldota archaeon
GGTTTTGAGGCAAAGAATCAGCGTGAGCAGGGTTGAAACTGGCGAGGTTAAGTTTTGAGGCAAAGAATGGGCCTGAGCTGGATTGAAACTGGCGAGGTTAAGTTTTGAGGCAAAGAATGGGCCTGAGCTGGATTGAAACTGGCGGGAATAAGTTGTTGCACCCACATTAGGATATATTTAAAAACTGCCCCCTCAATAAAAATGTTATAATAAATAAGAATATAAGATTATATCGAGGGCGGGTACAATGAAAAATCCAAGAAAAAAAGCAAAGGGGGAAGGAAAAGCAGACATGAAAGCCAGAGCTAAAACCACAAAAAAAATGTGGAAGCACTTTGCCGCGCTTCAGAAAGCTCGCGGCAAGTCTCCCGATGACCTATTCGAAAATCAAAGTGATTCACCAGAAAATAATCCAGTCGAGGAATCTCCCACCATATCTTTGTCCAGCCCTACTGATGTTATCAGCGATGCGGATAAGAAATTCGCAGGATACCTTGAGAGTAAGATAGTGGCCGAACGGGATAGTAATAGCAAGGTCAGGAATACAGTGCTTGATAAAAGAGTGATAGCCACGATCCTAACCGGAAGAGTGTATGCGGGGGATGGTTTCAGCTTCAAAATCTCAGTAAATGAGAATAACGATGGGATGGAGCTGACAATAGATGGTGAAGACCCGATTGAAAAAGAAGGGAATGCAGTAGTTATCAATTCTCCTTTTGAAAAAACAGGAGATAATAAAATGAAAGAATCCATGAAGAGCATCAGGATGAATCTTGCCCTGACTTTTTTGGCTGAAGCTCTCAGGATCGAAGCCGCGCAACAGGATTCCCAGGATAATTTTGACCTAGGATCCAGGAATTCGGCTCTTCTCTCGGAAGATACTGGCAATGAGCTCAAAGAAGAACTGAGCTCAAACAAACGATGGCAAAACGAATTTCAGGATGCTGAACTTGATCTTGTGATAATCACGCTCGCAAACCTTGGAAAGGAATATTTTGCAGGAGAACCCACACCCAGGGATGTATTTTTCAGTTCGCTTGAAGACTGGGCAAGGGTGAATCATCCCGGAAGTGAGGGGCGACATCGCGGTTCAGCACTTGCAGGATTCGCAAAGAATAGGCGGAGCCTGGATGATGGCACTCCCGAAGCTCCAGGTAAGATGATCAGTCAGGAAATTGTTGAGGAGTATATACATAAAAAAGTGATTGAAAGAAGAAATGAAGCGCTTGATTCTGTGGAAAGACTTGCTTATGAGGTTCTCACGACTCCATCATCCGAGGTGGTGGAAAATCTTGAGGGTTTAAGAGGAGCTCCTGTTCCAGGAACAGGAGAGGATCTTCCAAACAAGACCGATCTGGGTAGGAAAAAAGAGAAGAGGGGTGCTTTGGAAGACAAACTTTCGGAAAAAAACAGACAATTGGATGAAAAAAAAACGTTGTTCAATAAAAAGAAGGATGGAACTGAACCCCCATTTGAGGAGGGTGAAAAACAGAAACTTAGTAACGAGTTAGCAAGTCTCGAATCAGAAGTTAAGTCTCTGAAACTGGAAAAGGAGGGTCTTGATGAGGAGATTGATGGGATGGAAAAGCCTTATAAACAGGCTGAAGAAACGGCCAGTGCTTTGAAATCCGGTTTCTTCTACAAACTGCGTAATGCGAAGGAACCTATGAATGAATTACTGGATAAGAACCAGGACATGTTTTGTGCGGAAGATTACAGGAATGAAAAGATAGGAAAAATTTTCCTAAACCTTGGAAATTTGATTGCTGAACGCGAGGGTATTTCGGATTTTGAACCAAGCAGGGAGACCCTGAAAGCAAACAGGGAAGTCGTTAAAAATGATGGCTCTACTGTGAGAACAAGGGAATATGAAGGCGGTGGGGAAACTCCTTCTCCGAATTATATGTACATGAAAACAGAGCTGGATAAAAAAGTCGAAACTCTTAAACAGAAAATTGATAGTCTGGAGCTCCCCACTACTGTGAAGGAGGAGTTGAAATCATTCGCGGATTCCATCAATAAGACAGAGGGGGATTCTTCCCATTTCGCGTATAACGTTAAGAAGCTAAGGGAAAGACTTCGTGCAAATGAGAAACGCTACAAGCTTGCGATGAATCCGATGCGTGCCGTTGTTGAAAAAGTGGCCGAACAATTTAGTGGAAATCAGGATATGATAATGAGCTCCACTTATGATGGTGGAGAGAGCAAGGAAAAAGACAAAACAATAGAAATCAAATCCACTGGACCGTTTTTGAAAGCTGTTAATGCAGCTCTAAATTGGCTGTATGCAGGGCGCGTCCCCAAATTTTCCGCTTGGGTTTATAGAAAAGCCTCATTTCCATTTATTTGGTTGGATGGGGGCTATGTCAGGCATATCCCGAATGAGGATTCCAAATATGCAAAGCTTAGACAGACCGGTTATAAATCTCTTTGGCTATGGGGAAGCCCGCTTGCCAGAAGTTGGAGAGAGTGGGATGAGAAAAACGACAGGACAGGCTTTGGCTGGAAGGCGCTTCGTGCAGCAGGCCTATCTGTTCTGGGACCGACTTTTCTATGGACTATTCCCCATTCCTTCACTTCAAAAGAATACTATGGCCGAGATGATGAAATTGCTATTGATCCAGATAGATTGAGTAGGAAATATGATGCGAAAAAGAATAATGCCATGGAGGTAATAGATAATGGCAATCTTCTGAATGGTCCGATCCTCACGCTTTTCAGGAATGGGTGGAGCCTGAATGGATTGATTCTTGAACTAAAACTAAAAGACAGAGCTTCGTGCAAGCAAAATCTTAAGGAAAATCTGAACAATTCGAATCTTGCCTGGTGGGAGAAGGGAACCTTTTTGGCCGGAAAAACATTTGGGAGGCCCTTTGTTGAACTTGGCAGAGGTCTGGGTAAAGTCAGGGAATTTTTCCATGAAACAAGGGGCAGTTTCAGGAAGAGTTTTCTTGGAGCGGCAATTTTAACACTTTCAGGTATTGGACCTGCTGCTGTGGGTGTTTCTGGGACCGCATACACTGCTGTGGATGGGCTTGTACGCCGTCCCATCCTCAAGGCTTATGCAGAGAGTGAAGAGGAGAAAAATAGGATCGATGACCATGTTAAGGCCTTCCAGCTCAATCACATACAAAGGATCGACGAAGGAAGATGTGGATGGGGACTGCAGGGTTTTTTCTCGGATGTCTGGCATCACGAGAGTTTCCTTAGCGACAGTCTTGGTGAATATTTCGGCTTGTTCCCATCAGGATACAACAGCAATACTCTTGTATTTTCCATGGCGCCTTTATCCCTCCCTTCAGTAGCCTATGAAGCATTCTCAGGAGATTCCCTGTATTCCACACCTGTAAATCCCGGATGGCCATTAAATTATCTTACATGGCGCTTGCAGTTTCCTTCTGACAGGCCCGGAAGTGAAGAATTTGTAAATCTTGGAAGCAGGGCAATCGATATTGTTTTTCTCCCACCCGAGGAAGCAGATGGGATGGCAAAATCCATGTTCCCGGACATCGGAGAAGAAAGAAGGGATTATATTCTCGGCAGTGATCTTGAGAATGACAGTGTCCCACCAAGAGAATCTGCGCGTGCAGATCAGAGGAACCGGACAGAACCTTCAGATTCTGAAGAAGCCACACAATCTGATGCTTCACCAGGAGATGGAGGTTCAAGTGAAGAAGGGCGGCCTGATGGAGGAGAAACCCAGGAACCTGAAGGTGCCCAGCCAAATGGTCAAGAGAGCGAAGAAACAGGAGGGAGAGGAGAGTGACTCGAAGAAATGTACAAAAGAAAGACACTAATAAAAATAAGGACCGTGATGTAAAAGAGAGGGGGCTGTTTTCCGATTTCAGGAGAGCTGCCAAGAGAGCGGCGGTTGTTCTGGGAGGGAGCGCTTTGATCTCATTATCCGTATTGCCTGGTGGATGCGGGAGTAATGAATCCGGGAGCCAACCCTCAGAACCTCCAGAGAAAAGCAAACAGAAGAGTTCGGGAGGTGCCAGCAAACAGACCAAATCAAAACTTGTGTTGGTAGAGAACGGATCCGGCCTGGTCCTTTCTTCGGAAGAAGGTTCAAGAAGAGAACTGATTGACGGGATGAGGGCTATTGAAAAGGAATTTAGCACAGAGTCTGATCCTAACAGGTATGAGATGTCCCGGAGAAGAGTCAGGGCAGCTCTGGTCCTCTCGAGCGGTTATTATTTTGGAATGGCTGAATCCGGCGATGTGGTTGTTTCTGCTGTTCCTGATGTAACTCTCTGGGTCAACCCGAGAGCATTCAGGATTTTTTCAGGGGATGATGATTTCCTGGTGAAACGCGGCATCGTGACTGATGGTACATCCCCTCTGGTGCCCAGGCACATCGAATCAATGAGGCAGGATTATGGTGTTGGGGAGTTAGAGAATGCTGATTTCTTATATCAATACGGGGAGAAGAATCTTAGTGTTTCCATAATGTGTAATGATGAGGTGACACTTGGAGAGGTTTCAAAAGCTTTGCTGTCAAGAGAAGCCCGTTCCCTCTATCAAGTGAAAAGGGAAAATGCGGATGAATTTTTTTCATTATTCAGGGCCAATGCAACTCCCGAGGATATCGCTCATCCAGAATATCACGTCTATAGAAGAGAGGACTTGGAGGATGGCCTGAAACAGACCCTTCACGGATCTGGTAGTGGTGTGGTTTCCAAGCGCGCTGGAGAGTTCCAGGAATATAAGAACAGGCGCAATATCGCGCATATCGCAAAATATTTGGATGCTGATCGGGCGGATTTTCTTGTCAGGAACGATGATGCAAGAGAGTTCGTCCTCACATTCGCCCCCCATATAAATCCTGGGGAATGCCAAACCAATCCACAAAACTATGGATCAAGAGCATTTAATGCGGTCCCTGAAAAGCTCAATAAAATGACAGAGGAACTGGAGAAGGTGATTAAAAACTCGTTTTTTGATCTTAGTGTGGCAAGTGAAAGAAACGAACTGATAAAATTCTTTTACACCAGGAGATATCTAGAGGCAAGGTCTGATGCCGATATTATAGGATCTGATGCTGCCAGAAGTCTTGTCGCGGAAGAATATAGAGAAGGATACATCATACGCAACCGAAAAGGCAGGGAGGTGGGAAAGATTGGCGGACTGGTTTCGGTTTTTGATGAGTGTAAGGTCCCGGAAAAACTTAGAACCAGGGTTGCCGCGAATCTTTTAGCGATCATTAATACCAGATGTTCGGGAAATTCTCCCGTTTCCCGCGATAAGCAGAACTATTTAGGAATAGATTTGGAGCCGATAAACAGGGATGGTATCAGGAAAGTTGAGGTAACTATCTATGAGTCTAAATCTCCTTTGAAAAAAATCATCAATAATCTGGTGAAAAGATCAACTAAAAGTGATTAGTATGATGTTTCCTTTTTTCTTTATCTTGATTTCGCCAGATTAAAATAAAGAAGGTTGCCTGTTTTATCTTTTTTTGATAACGCTGATGGTCAGACCTGAGTTAATAATCTGTTATCTAGGGCCTTGAAATAATCCTCCGCCATTGCCTTGGAATTATGAGTTCTTGCTATGTCTTTGCTTTTTTTCTCATAAATACCCTTGTTAATCTGACACAATTATCTGCAGAATCCTCCCCGGAATAAATCTGCAAAAAATTTGTTCGCATGTCGTGAACTTCGCAAGGTTCACGATCATGATCAGGAACGAAGAACCGTTCCTGACATTGCAATGAGAACAGAGTCCGAAATTACAATAAGAAATCCGAAAGTCCTCAGGAAATATGGTCAAATTGACCTGCAAATCCGGGTTTGAGGTCAAACTGTCAAATTGTTTTGAGGCAAAGAATCAGCGTGAGCAGGGTTGAAACTGGCGAGAATAGGTTGTTAAAATGGCTGTCTGGTTAGGATTTTCCAGCTTGTTTTTATCCAGTTCAGACGCTATTTGATACTCCGCCACAATGGCATTTATAAATCTTAAACTCTTACCTTTTTCATAATCTGTTAGGTGATCCCGATGGTTGACAAAAAATCCAATAAATCCGTTCCTAAGAAGCGGAAAGGAGGCGCAAGGCTTCCCCTTTCCATGAAGAAAAAAGATACGTTTATGATGGAAGAAGAAGCGATTGAGAAGGCTAGGGATACATTGGATGTGATGGAAAAATTCTTTGATGATTGGGAAAAAGCGGAACATAGGCCGAATGAGAATGAACAGGTTCTCAGAATCCGGCGTTTTTACCTTATTCTCAAGAGATGGTATAATGATGCGATGAAAGCGCACAAGAGGAGACAGACCAATGCAAGCAGAGTGAGCAGATTAAGGGAATTCATCCTGCTCTGCCAGGTTTATTCGTAGGTTGATAATATGGCTTCAAGAGGTTCAAGAAGGGCTGAAGAAGAGGAAGAGATACTGGCAACAAGACCTGGCTTTTTACGGACAACGCCCCAAGTTCTCCCAGCGAATCTGCAGGCAGAGTTGGAATCTGTTGGTCAGGCAATAGATGGGCTTAATGAATTTCTCGGGCCAGTGGACAATATCCTTCCGGCAGATGTGCAGGGCGAACTTGCGAGGGCAAGAGAAATACTAAATGAGCTTAATCTTAGCACCCTGACCATCATAGGAGAGAGGAGATTTGCAGAAGAGACAGAGATTATTCTTGATACTGTCAGTAGTGCACAGGATTCACCTGAAGAGGGAGCCATTGTCATATTGAGAAATGTTAGGTCAAGGATTAGAGGACTCAGGAGAATAATGGACATAGAGAGGAGGTTTCTTTCTATCGGCAATCCTCCTGGAATGCTGGATTCCCAAAGAGCCAGCCTTCTCAACGATCTGGAAAGTGCACTGTCTGATTTCGGGACCAATAACCAGGATAGAGCGGTGATGACGCTTGCCATGATGGAACTCTACCTGGAGCATTTTGTAGCTTTTGACAGCCAGCACATGATTGTTCACAGGAATGGCCGTGAGGCAGAGTCATTGAGGGACCTGCTTTTTGACCGTATCCATACTCTTGGTGGGCAGGCACGGGAGGAATCAGAGTATGATAGAGAAGACCATGAAAGGCATAGGGCGTTCTGCCAGGACATTGAGCGCCAGGTAGAGACATTTGACAGCAATCTTAGAGATAATCTCATCCAGAGATTCGGAGACTACCTGGGTGTGATTAATGATCAGATTTCGCTGATTAGCGATGAGGAAGAACTCAGGATGCTTAATGAACTGCGCAGACGCATTGAAGAATTGAATAACAAGCTTGAGAATCCCTATGAAAGAATCAGGAGGAGGGACATACTGGAACTTAGCATAGAATATTTCCGCCTTACTGGAGAGAGTCCTGATTTGAGCGAGGAGGAGATAGTCAATAATCTGGGATTAAGACTGCGGAATCTTTCAGCTAGCGAATCCGGGGATGTCAGAGCCTGGGCAAACCTTGCAAGAGAATCTCTTGAAAGAAATGATTATAGATCCGCCGATCTTGCCCTTATGATGGCTTCAATCATGGAGATCTCCGGAAATCCCAGGATCAGTCAGAACAGAATCGATGCCATAAGGGAGGCCATCTCATCAAGTGAACCACTCACCACAAGACAGTATGAGGTGTGGAGGCGTCTTGCTGATGTAGGGCTCCTTCTTGCCCAGATCGACAGAATTAGACAGGAATACCCTAGAATACCCCAAAGAAGAAATGAATCAAGAAGAAGGGGGATTTTCAGAGAGAGGAGAGATCGATATAATGATACTGCTGATACAGCCGAGGATCGTCTTGGGGAGGGGAGAATCGAAGCTGCGCGAAGACTGCTGCAGATGAGCATGCAATATCTTGAGATATTGAATATGCGCTCGGATGTGCGTGCTGAGAGGAGAGGAAACTTTCCAGGTCATGAGCAGATAGAACAAGCTCTCAGAAGGGAGATGGAAGGGGAAAATGCATCAGAATTATTCAATCTGGGAGTCAACATATTAACCATTAATCAGGAAGCGGATTCCCTTAGTGAGAGAATTTCGAGATTCAGAGCAAGTGAACGCGGAACGATGGGAAATTATCTGAGTTACATCAGATCCCAGGCTGAAGAGAATTCCAGGTATGCCAGACAGCTCATAGGTCTTGCCAGAATGTATGTCGAATCAGTTGAACAGATGAGAACTACCGGGGATGGGGGGCAGGCGGCCTCTCCTGGAGAGGAATGGCCTCATGATGGGGTGCTGGAAGCACTCAGAAGAGCTCAAGAAGCACTCAGAAGAGCTCAAGAAGGGCCCAGGTCATTGGAGAACGGAGAGATTGCAACTTTTATTACAAGTACCTGGCAGGAAGCCAGGAGAATAGGTTCTTCCCATAGGCTTGAGGAATTGAGTGAGAGACTTGAGGAAAGATGCAGGTCATCCGATTCGACAGGAGCACGAGGCCAAGAAAGAAGAATACTTGATGCAGTTTTTGAGAGAGCAAGGACAAGTATTAATGACCGAGAATATGGGGATGCCGATTCATTGATGAATATGCTCGATGATTATTTTGATAGTATTAATCAGATGTGGCAGGGAGAGCCGGGATATGCTAATGCCAGGGTTATGATGCTAAATGCATTTCAGCAGATTGCTAATGCTGAGACAGTTTCTGCCATGTCCGAGGCAGCCATGCTCTTTTCCAGAGGACTTATTATTCTAAGAGAGACAGAAAGCTTGATTCATGCTGCAGAAGGGGTTAGCGCGCGGGTGGGCTTAGATGCCGATCAACTACTCTCTGCTGCAAGGGAAGGCAATCTGCAGGGGTACTCTAATGCTCTTGTAGAACTCGTTGATGGGAGTGAAGGGTTGAGTGCCGAAAGAGAAGCTCAAATGAGGGAAATGAGAGGGGTATTAACGCAGCTTGGAGAAGAGAGGCTTCCCCCACAGGGCAGTTCAGAAAGCATAACTGCTCATGATCAGGTTCCAAGTGAAGAAAGAGGGATGAGTCTTTACGATGCTCTGAATCTTTGGTCCATGGCATCAGACAGGGCCTTCACTTCAAGACCTGAGGGTGGTTTTCCCCCGTTCCGTGAATTTGAGGCTTTGTTGGCCAGAAGAGATAATCTGCTCCAAAGGCTTGAGGGTGGAGCGGTTGGCACGCAGTGGACGAGAGACTTCAATTCCCTTATTTTCGATAGCCAGAGATTTTATAGAAGAGCAAATGCCTACATGATTGTAACAAGAGAGATTGAGCAGAACAATCAGTATTTAATCTCTGTCAGAGGGGTGACGACAGGGTCCTCAAGTGCCCAGCGGAGCGAAGCAGAAGAATGCCTTGAGCGGGCAGGAGGGTATCTGCGTGAGGCAAGGGACCGTCTGGTGAATGGGGGGATGACTGATCCTGTTCGGAATCTTATTAACAGGCGCCAGGAAGCAGAGGATTTGGAGCTACAACTTGCCAATTATACTGGATGGGATACAGATCAGGAATACCCCCAGCTTCGGAATCGTCTTGATGAGACTGAACTTAATTGGCGTGAGAACCAGGAACTGAACGCGTTCCTCAGGGGTCCGTCCCAGCTTTACCAGGGTGCCATGCAGGAAAGGAAGAATGCTATGAATTTTTGGAGTCCTGTCATATCACGTGGCGAACAAAGCTTTTATGTTGAACAGAGAGCGGCATTCTTTGATCATGTGCTTTTTGGAGAGGGTGATTCTGAAGAAACGGAGTTTAGAGCCAATGATTCCAGGTGTCTTCTTCTTGAGAATGGTATTTTCGGTCTTCCTGCAAATGACATTAGCAGAGTTCTTGATCGTTTAGTGCATATTGCAGGGATGGTGGGCAGTAGACACGGACAGCCCCCTAGGAGGACATTTATAACTCCTTCAGAAGCAAGAAGGCGGATTGAGGAACTGGCAGATGAACAGGAAACTGGAAATAGATCGTTCGAGAGCACAGAAGAAATGCAGAGGGCTCTTCTGGTCATGACACAATCCGGAGAAGAACTTTCTGAGATGGAAAGTGCTGTTGAAGCCATGATAGGACGCCAGAGGTATGCCCGTATTGCAAGCCATGTTGGTGAATTCGCATTAGGGGCAGCACTCATGCCTGTCAATCCATTGGCAGGTTCTGCCATTTTCTTTACTGCTGCATTCAGGGGTGCGGTTACAGAATTTAATACAACCGGACATGTCAGGCCCACGACTTATGCCATGCTTGGAGGCATAGCATTAACCATGGGCATTGCAGGAGCCGCCAGGGCATTCGCAACAGCAGCAAGAGCTGTGCGTTCTTTTGCTTCTGCTACTGATGAAATGTATCTAATCGAAACCGCTATGAGGTATGGAAGGGCGGCGCATTATCTGGAGACAACCAACTTTGTTTTCGGCATAGGCTTTTCCGCTCACATGGGACATCAGGCTTATCTTGCTGCAGGTCATGGGGCTTATCCTGAGGCTGTGATGCTGGCAGGGATGGCGGCATTCCCATTTGTGCACATGGGCGCCAATGCAGTGGCAAGAAGATCAGGCGTATCAAGGGTTCCAAGATGGATGAGGGTAGCAAGACAAGAGTATGATTGTGCTATTGCTGAGAACCTGATTGTTCGGAGAGGAGGAACACCCGGGGAACTCACGCCAGAGGAGGCCGCTCCCTTGGCCGCAGAGGCAAGGGCGGAAGCTACAAGAGCGGCAGAATTTGAGTTTTTCATCAGACAGGAATTGCCAAGAATAGGGAGAGCTCTGGAGGGGGCTGACTCAGAGCTGGCACGTATGAGGTTATTGATGAGGAGGGCTTCGGGACGTGGGGAGGTTCTTGAGGCAGCTAGAAGAGCGGGAGGGGAGGTCGAGTCCGCAAGAAACGCATTAAGAGAATCTTTTAATGATGAAATACCCGCGGTCGAGAGGCCCTTGAATTCCTTGACTGATAGCCTTGGACGCCTGAGGCAGGCGAACGATAATCTGCAGAATTCTTTGCCGGAAGGACCCGCGTCTCCACAGGGAGGAGTGCCCCAACCTGTTCCTGTCCAGCGTCCTGCCATCCCTGGATCAGCTGAAACAGTCGGAGATATAGCCAGCATTGTTCAAGATGCGGGTGGTTTTGTTCAAAATCTTGCTTCATTGAGTGTCAGGCCGGATGCACCTGTTTCCCCAGAAGCTGCGATCGGCAATCATGTGCTCAGAAATCTCCCTGAGCCGACAAGGCGGATAATTTATGATTATATGCCTGATGCTGTTGCAAGAGAGCTTAATCTTGGAGAGACAGATGGGTTGGTGGCCTTCATAGCACGTTTGTCCAGAATGAACAGGACTGGGAGAAGAGAACTCCTTGACAGATTGCCATCAAGAGTAGAAGGAATCATAAGAGATCAGCTTGATGCTGAACCTCTCCGTATTGTTGATCAGGCAGCAGAAGAGATTTCAGATATAGTAGGGGGAAGACCAGACAGAGCTCGGATATCGGGAGAGCTCGAAGAAGTGTTCCCTCCATGGATGAGAGAAGCTATTCAGGCCGGCGAAGGCTCAGGAACTCCTGCTCAGATGATGCTTACTGTTGATGGGAATGTGATTCCGAGAGGGAGTGGCCGGCGGGGGGTAATGCGTGCCGAAGAGTCTGGAGGATCCAGAGGGGCTGAAGAAACCACCTCTCCATCTATAGAAACCAATAGAGGCAGAGGGTTGGGGGAAAGACTAAGGAGCTGGAGAAGATCGAGAAGGACTGCCAGGTCCGAGTCTGGAGAAGAACTGACTACTGACTATCAAAGATTCCTTGATATAGAAGGTTTGACATTCGCGAACAGGCTGGCGTCAGAAGAAAATACTGTCGCCGTAGAAGATGCAGTATATATAATCATTAGACTTTATGAGATGCATGGCCGGCATGGTCCTAATACTGAGAGCTCAATTAGGATAATTCGGAAATTGTGTTCTTTTGATGAGGTAAGGACTGCTTTGGAGTCTAGAAATTCTGATGTAGTGACTCAAATAATTCAAGAAATCCGAAGGCAGTTGGGGGGCGTCCCCGGGGGGGTGGCTAATGGAAGGATGAGGGATTTTGAGCTCCTGCCTGATCAGATTCATAGGGTGGTTGCAGAAGGGGGGAGAGCGAGAGACGATGTTGAATCTGAAGCACAAAGGATGGCTAGTAATATCCGGGATATGGATCTGTCCAGACTTATCCACGATGTTCGGGGGGGAACAGAGGTACCACGATTATTGACTCCCGATGAAGTCAGGCTTATCAACGACACATTTGAATCCGATTCTCATCTTAGGGGAGCGCCTCTTGAACAAGTTGCAAGGCGTATGTTCGGGAGAACTAACGAAGAAGGATCTAACGATGAAAGATCTAGTTACATTACGTTGCTTCTTAATGATGCATCTCCTTCCGAGATTGCATCAGCACAAGCCTATTTGATCCAGAAAGGATTTCGGACACGAGGAGATGCTTATGGATGGGTCGGGAGGTATCAGACTGAAGTATCTAATCAATTGGATGTTCAGGGGAACCCCCAATCTGGAGGGGTTGTCAGCGAGGTGCGGAATGCAATGAGACATAATATCACTAATCCTGAATCACCGGTTTCCACTGTGTCCGAATCCTTTCGAAGTGCCTTGAATGATGAACCGGTTCAAACTGCTTTAAGAAGGGCCAATGATGGTGAGCTTCCGGAGTGGCATAGCCAAATCACAGGAGAGGGTGGGCCAACAACACTTCGAGAAATGAGAGATGCCATCTTTAGTGGTGGTACTCTAAGGCCTTCAAGGGCAGTGGATAGGCAGTTGCACTCTTTTTTAACTGCTTTGTCGGGATCTAATATTGATGGTCTGCTGGGAGCTAGAAATACAATTCTTGATTCTATTCCTGAACCTGTCAGTACAGGAACTCCGGCAGCAGCAGCACTGGCGCGAAGACATGGCAGATACCTTCCTGATGTGGATGTGGCTGGCGGATTTTATAGAACAGTAGGAGCTCTGAGGAGATTGCTTACTTTCAGGACGCTTCCAGGGCCGGGACGGGCATTCAGACGTTTCTATCCTTCACAGGGGGCTGGATCTTTAAGGCTTGGCACAGGGGCTATTGCAGCAGCAGGCAGTGTAGCTGGAAATGCAATGATAACCGGGATACCCTGGTCTCTTTTTGGTCTTGGTTTTCTTTATGGTATTGATCAGCTATGCTGGCAGGATTCCAGGCGGGGCAGAGTTCATGCTCGGGAGGCTTATCGACAAGCTGCCAGGCGAATCAATGAGGACTATGGCCCAGGAGTCGTTTTCACTGAAGATAGAAGTTTTCTTGAGTCAATGCTGGAACGTGGAGAAGAGACTGCATTGGATGCTGGTGATGCCTGGGAATTAGGCCGTATTCTGTACGAAGGGACAATGCCAATACATCTATCCGAGGAGAATGCCGAGTTTTTAAATACTCCTGATGGAAGGGGTCTTATTGATCAGCTTTTAGACGTAGAGGGATATCCGCTTTCCCAACTGCGCGTTCGACGAGGAACATCTGTAGAGGATGGAGCCCAGACATTGAGGGAAATGCTTAGTTGGGATGGAACAGGGAGTCCACCTCCAACTGTGGTTGATCCCGAAAGATTGAATGATCTTGTCACTGAGGTTCGGAGGATTCTTTCCCTGAATCAACTTTGTGAGGAATATCAGCAAACAGATGATGAAGCTGAACAGAGTGAAATACATGCCCAGGCGTATGCTATTTGCAGTGAGGTTGGTCTTATTACTGATGAAATGCTTGACATAAGTACCGGCAGAAGAAGAGAACAAGGCCAAGAGATCACTGTCGGATGGATACTTAACAATATGAGAGAGAGATGGGTCGAAGAAGGTTATCTCCGTACGAAGAGCGATTTCATTGCTGAATTGTTTGCTCTGGATACAGGCATCCCTGTTGGTGTTCAAAACTCCACTGTTGAAGTCTTTTTGCCGGTGGTGAACGAGCGCCTCTCTGAATTTCAGAACACACATGCAGAAGGAAATCTTAGGAGAATCTGTAGGATGCTTTCACTGGATTATAATGAGATCATTACTGACTTTGGCGATGAGGGTGAATTATCTGAAGAGAGAATCGATGAGTATCGGGATCATACAGATATCCAGGGCAGAGAGTCTGTGGAATGGCTGAGCAATCATCCAGAAGTCTTGATCTTTCTTTGGGAGGCATACTCCCGTGGTCATGTGCCGAGATCATACATAGCAGAAGCTGTATTGAGGTTCAGAACTGAAGAAGAAACACAAGATCTCGGAACTACTGGTTCAGCCTACATTAATCATCCATTGGATCTAAGTATTAATCAATCCGAGCTCAGTGGATATCACAGACAATATATTGATGTTTTAGAAAAAGATGTCGGAGGGGAAACCTTGTATTTGGATCCACCCATCCCCATGGACCCGGATGCGTTCCTTGAAAGGATCGACTGGCAGGGCGTCTCTGATCCGGATATGAGGCAGGAATTCAGGCGTATCCTTGAAGATAATTTTGGAGGGCCTAATTGGGATAGAATAAGGGAGTTCAGGATACCTGAAAATTATGCCATTTATGGGGATACTGAAGAGGGGTCAAGAACGCTTCGTGGAATGGTTGAAATAATTGCTGATAGTGATACTGAGAGCGAAGCTATTCAGCAATTGCTTGAAGATGGCTATATCGAACCTCCTTTATATACTGTAGAGGGAAGCCCTAGATATCTCTATAATCTGGATCAGAGATTCAGGTGGGACAGAGAGGCCGTTGATTTCGTTTATACTTATAGCAATGGAAACAGAAGAGGTCTTGCACGCTGGTTTAGTGACAACTGGAGAGGAGTGGAGGGGCATGCTCATGATATTGTCGGGCATCTAGAAGGTGAGCATATTAGCCAGGATATTCTGAATGATCCTGATAGGCTTGAGAGATATCTTGATAATAGGGTTGGCACACCTGAAGGACCAGGCCCGCTTTTCCAGTATTGGAATGGACAGATTCCAACTCCCATTGAAACACGCGAACTGCCTCCAGAACCTCCAAGTCGTACGGTGAGAGACCGGGAACCCATTCAGGGAAGGAATGCTCCAGGGGCCATATCTGCCGCCAGGACGAGAGCTTCCAGTAATGATCCTGATCCTTCTCAAGATGCTGATGGGATTCCAAGGTTCAGTGCGCAGATAAGCGAAGGAACAAATGACGACACACTCAATAATTTCGTTCAGACGCGATTAGTAGCCATGGCAGGTCGCATTCTACTCCAAGAAGGGAGATATCGTGATTATGCGAGAAAGTTTGAAAGATTCGGCCTTGTTATAGGCGGTCGTCTAGTAGAGAGAGAAGGTGGTGAAAGGCAGCTGAGGGATTTCGAAATTATCCCATTATTCGCTTTTACTACCGAGAATGAGGAAGGGGATACTGTGTTTGACCTTGAAGCGGCAAGAGACCATATCAATGAGGTAGTCCCGGAAGGAGATAGGAGAACTGAAGCTATCAGGCTTGCAGAGCGGATCGATGATGATAGAGAGGCTTATCTTCGAAGATTCAATCGTTTTGTAAATGATACTGAACGGGTTGCACCTCCTGTTCGTTTGGATCCTCAAATTGTAGGCAGAGAGGGTATTATCAACCAGGTGCTTGATGACCGGAATCCGCCCATTCAGGATCCCTCTTTGCGTGCGTTCCTAAGGTCGAAAATTATGGATGATTTGAAAGCGAATGTTTTTGAATATCGGACAAGGCATATGTTTGGAGAGGATGGGGTGATTTTTAATCTACCCCTTGGTGGGGGAGAGAGGGGAGTAATATCAATTGCCACCGGTCAAGAACATAGAGCCGAGGATTTCATCAACAATTTGGTTCCTGATTTTATAGAAGAGTATCGCCCGGATGGAACAAACCAAGTAAGTCAGGAGGTATTCGGTCTCCTTGATACTCTGCTGGAAGATGAGTTAGAGGAAGAATCAGGAATAATCACACGCGGCAATAGGGATCGGGTGGGGGCGAACGTACTCGAAGACATGAGATTAAATCGGCAAACCTATATTGATAGTGGTTATTTTGAATTGGAGGATGGTGAGTTGGTGATTTCAACCGAAGGACAGGGGGAGGTTGAAGAGGGGGGCATCACACATGCGCAACAGTTCCTCCAAATTAGGATGTTAACCGTTGTTAGTGGCTTAGAGACATCTGAAGAGGAATCCGAGTGATTATATGGTTGGATATCAGGTATCTGTGTCAGGAGATAATGCCAGAATAACTCTTTCACATGAGAGTGAGACTGTTGGGTTTACGGTGCCCTGTAATGCAACTTCAGGCCGGGTTCGAACTTTAGGAGTTGGATCAATAAATAGTAGTGGCCTATCTAATAGGATTAAGGCAGCAATGCTCCGTTTCGTGTTAACTAACGCATCAGCAATACGCACACGAATACAAGAAATATCCGGACAAAGCAGAACTTCAAGGGCTAGGCCAGAATCCGCCACTTCTGAATCCGAAGGGGAGAGAGAATCCGAACCGGAATACAGGAGGCGAAGGCCTGCCAGACCAGCACCTGCACCGCAACCACAGGCCCCAGCACCTCCCACAAGATCAAGAAGAGCAACAGGGGAACGCAGGAGATATGACCATTCATGGGTGAGAAGCCATCTTACTGCTGCAGGAGAGGGTGACTCTGGTGCGATCCAGGAGATTCATGACAATCTTGAGCCTGTTCTGGGAAATCGGAATCAGAGGCTTTTGATTCTTGCCAGTATTCTTGATCACATCTATGACGCTACAGGCGGAGATGGAGGGCGATTTTATTTTCATTCAATTACGAATGAGCACGCTCCGCAAGAAATACTCAGTATTCTACGTATGATCGAAGATGGTGCAAACAATCAGAGAGTTGCAAGGTCGATCCGAGATAGTGGGGATGAGACAATCTCTCTGATATCCAGTTATCTTCGTTCAGAGGCTCAGCGTACAGGAAGCGGAGGATCGGCTGGTGTTGCTCAAGAGTTCAGTATAGAAGTTGGGGGATACGATCAAATCCCGGAAGAGCTTAACCGGCAGTTTATAGAAGCAGTAGCACTCTATGTCAGGAGGTTGAATTGTCCTGATGCCGAACGATTTCAACTTAGTGGGGAGGTTTCGAGTGAATCTGCTCAACCAGATGAATCTGCCCAAGAGGAGGCTGAATCATCACCAGCTCCTCCAGAGGAACATACATCTCAAGCCGCATCAGAATCACCCGATTCCAATCTCGAGGAACTGATATCAAGAGAGGAAGGCCTACACTCAAGGGGAAGGATATACCAACGTACAGATCAAGACCAACGTACAGATCAAGAACCAGAGGAAGAACAAGAACATCGAACGGATCGAAGCAGAGCTGAGAGGGTGGAGAGGTCAACTCCCCCAGCACAACAGGAGAGCGGGGTGGAAGGGCAGAGGAGACTCCTTTTTGTGGGGGATTCTCTTACAGAAGCCTTGAGGCGGTTTTCGGATTCGCAAATCCAAGATATATTCAACCAGGTTCATTCTGATGCGGATATCCAAATTTCTAGAGATAATATATATGGGTATAGTAGTGCTTCAGCCTATGATATCACCAGGTATTTTTTTCAAGGTCGAAATCTCGGAAGTTTGCAGGACCCAAGGCGTAGTCGTGCCCGGCGGATGCTGGATGATAGAGTGCGTTTGACCTCCGAAGTGGCACGAATGAGAAGGAGGGGTGAACGTTTCACTGATATCTACATTGAAATGGGTGGAAATGATCTTGGCGGTCGGGGATTGCGTGACCCAGAAGGAGCAGCTTTACGGGTAATCCAGAATCTTCAGACTGCGTATCAACAAGCCGAAAGATTCGCCTCCAATGTCATCGGGGTGACTCTTCCTCCGGCAATGGGATACGGGGGTTGGAACGATACAAATGAACGGGCCCGCAATCTTGTTAATCGATGGATACGCGGAGAAATTGCACTTATCACTGGGGATGGGGGCAGGATATCTGAAATCATTGAGTTGGATGACTATGGGCAAAGAGTGGAGCAGGGCAGTATCGATCCAGAGGCGGACAATGTGATCGCCCCTCCGAATATCTCCGCTGTCATTAATCTTGATCAAAGATTCATGGCCAATTCGGCAGAGGACGGATATGGGAGACGAGCAAGGGCGGCAAGAGCTGAATATTCAGGAGATGGCATACATTTCAATAGGCAGGGATATGAGTTGATGCTTAGTGAATACGCAGAGGGGATTCATATACATGCGCAAGAGATGACTCCTGTTCCAGAAGAGCCGGTCGAAAGGACCCGCCCCACAAGAGAGGAGATATTACAAGATACCGTGCCCCCAGACATCTCTCTTAAGTCGGGGAAAATCGCGAAAATGACAAGGTGATGGCGCATGAGCGGGGAAAAAGTATGCATAGTAGGGCATTCGACAACTGCTTTGCTTACTTATGATCTCCCGAGGTATCAGAAAGCATTTGGAGAGATACGACCTGATGCCGGAATCTTAGCTATTTTTGGCTACTCTGGTGCGCCTGTTTATGATATCACCAGATATTTTTTCCAGGGCTGTTCTCCTGATCCTGGCCGAAGAAGGGAAAGGGCGGAAAGGATGAGAAGAAATATACAAAGGCTCAGACTGGGAAACCGGGATGTGCAGACGGATGGTAATGCCTTCACCCATATCTGCATCGAAATGGGGATGAATGACCTGGAAGGGCAAGGACTCAGGAATTCTGATGATGCAGCATTGCGGCTGATCAGAAATCTTCAGACAGCATACAGGGAAGCGGGAGATTTAGTGGATAATATTATGGGAGTGACCATTCCTCCTGCTTTGGGCTGCAATGGCTGGTGCGGGACAAATGAACGGGCCCGCAATCTTGTTAATCGATGGATACGCGGAGAAATTGCACTTATCACTGGGGATGGGGGCAGGATATCTGAAATCATTGAGTTGGATGACTATGGGCAAAGAGTGGAGCAGGGCAGTATCGATCCAGAGGCGGACAATGTGATCGCCCCTCCGAATATCTCCGCTGTCATTAATCTTGATCCGCTTTTGATAGAGAATCCTGATTATGAAGGATATGAGAGTAGCAGAAGAGCGAGAACTGGCCGGACCAGGGATGGATTACGCCCCAGGCCACGGGGCCAGGATATGATGGAATCCTATGAACAGAGAATCCATGATCTAAGAACAACTCCCCTAGTTTACCTGGATTCAGGAGGGAATGGCAGTTTGAAAATATCAAAAGAAAGCCCAGAGATTTTAGCAAGGTGATCATGTGCCAGAAGAAACAGTTGAAGAGGAGATAGATCAAGAACAGATTACTCAGGAAGCCAGAGAAGCAGGAGAATTGATACAACGGTTGATTCTTGGGGATGTGGGTGCTGATGGGATTTCAGAGCACCAGAGACAACTACTCGACAGCCGTTCCGGGGAAGAGGCAAGGGCTTTCGAGCAGGCACTTGGTTCAGTTCTCGACAGTCTTGAACTGAATCCGTATGGAAGATCATTCCTGGAGTGTTGGCAGGGGCTGCATGGCAACAATTTTGAGGGATTTGTTGAGATGGCTCAACAGCTTTACCAGGAAGGGGTTGATTCGGCTGGAGCATATCATGATTATATACTACAGGGAAATACAGCGGATCGGAACCAGTTCAGGGAACTCTACATGGGAGATGCCCTTGGAACTGAACGGGTTGATCTGATATTCTTCAGAAGAGGTTTTCTGACTCAGCTCTTTTCATATACTGATGACGAAGAGGATCCTCTTGGCAGATTACAGCAGCAATATAGCAGATCACCAATAGCCCTTTCCAGAGCTATTCATCAGTCACTTGATGCTCATCAAGATAATACTTTGAACGAACTCAGGGACGAGGACGAACTAGGGTCGGATTTTGTAAATACATTTGACCACTACATAGATGATCTTCAGCATCTCTCTAATTATTCACAAGAGGAGATCATAGAGCATATCATAGAACATCCTGATGATTCTGCCATATCCGAATTGATGGATAATCATAAATTAAACATCCCCGAATTCGTAGAGGATACTGTTGGGATCTATTCGATTATTCATGCCGAAGAGCCTCCCGAACAGGGAGATTTCAGGAATCTTGAGAGAAGATTCGGAATTGAACTGATATCGATCTTCCGAACGATATCCACAGTTCCCCAGCTCTATCGGCAGAGGAGAGAAAGGGAGGAAAGCATTGCTGATGCAAGAAGAAGGATCCGTGAAGGAAGGGAGATCTTCGACCGGTTGAGAGGATATATGCAGGATGAGAGCATTGAAAATGCTGATGGTGAGGAAGTGACTTTGATCAATCTTCCCGGAGCTGATGATTTTCTCTCAGAGTGTGAAGAAGCCGCAGAAAGGCTTGAGAATAAGGGGAGAGAGCTTGATGATCTCTTTAGCAGGTTTAGCGACTATTCAACAAGGGCAGAGATTCCAACAGGATTGAGCGATGAATTGAACAATCTTCTCGAAGATATAAGAGAGATTCGGAGGGGTATTCCGTCTTTCAGGAACACTGTGAGATACTTTCGGTTGGCAGTCAGGGATGTTCGGAATCTGCGTGCGGTCTATTATGGCGAATTCTCTTATTTCAGGACACTTACTCCTGGGTGGTTTATGAGGATGGGTTCACTCCTTGAAAGAGTAAGAAGACGTAGTGATGAAGAATCAGGCGGCACAAATCTTTATGAGGCAATAGTCAATCATAGTCTTGGAGGAGAAGGGCGTTTCAATCAGATGTATGAGCTTTTCAATTTCATGAAAAGAAGATTCAGGGTCCTTGCAGGAAATTATAATGATCTCTCTGATAATATACCCCCGGCTTACAGTCCTCCGTCTGTCGGATCGAATGCTCCACTGGAGAGTGTATCAAATTTCGAGAATCTTTTCGATCAATTAGCGGAGGAACTTGAGGAGAATCCCGAAATAAGTGATGATCTGATGAACAGATTGGCGATCCAATTTTATTCCCAGTGGCATATCAATTACCTGGAAGGTACCACCGGCGAGACAATCGAGATTCCTGAAAGGCCATACACCCTTGCGACAGAAGCGTATGAGGGACTTCTTCGCGATGAGATCTTCTTCCAAAAAAGAGGAGATTTTATCGATCAGCTTTTGACCAGGGAACTTGAGATTGAACAACTCGGGGGTGGAGAACCGGAAACAATCAATTCAGATGAGGTTACAGATAATTTCACTGCGCTCTCCCTTCCAACCCAGTACGAATTGGTCAGGATAGCGGGCAATCTGGCAGGAGTGTCCGATATTGGGAGGATCACTGATGAGCATCTTATATCCCTTTCCGTATTGATAAATTGCATTCACGGGCACTCTCCTGCATATACACCTTATCTCTTGGATCAGGCAGGAGAGATGATCGCAACTAATTTCAATCCTGCACAGGTTGAGGCAATAACCAATTTTCTGATGAGGTTCGAGACCGCTTTTATCAATACCGGGAATTATGAAGCTCTTGGGAATTGGTACTCTGATCTTCCGGCAAGGATAAGGGAGATGAGCCGCGTCACATCCCGTTCCCTTGCCATGGAGACCAGAGAAGGCGGCGAACAATCTATGGATGTAAGGATACAGATGCCTCAAGAAAACGACGAGTATGTTTCTGTAATGAGGCCCTCAGGTCAAGTTATCATCCAGATTCCGATACATGTTTACACGGATTGGAGAGGAGACGGCACGATCGAGCTTGAGCCCACTGTCAGGGAATCCCTCCCCCCTAATATAAGAACCGATAGGGCTCCGACGCCCTCTATCATCGGAATAGAAAGAAGGTATTTCGGACAAAGAATGATTGAGGCCAGGGTAAATCGTCCCAACGCAAGGATTCTCCTTCCTGTAACCCTCGAGAATCTTCACCTCATTGGTCCTGATGTTCTCCCTCAGTTAGGACCGATGCATTCCTTTGATGCAAGTATTGGAGGAAATTATTCTTACTTTGGAGACCAGGGAATGGGAGGAGGCGATTTAAGAGCGGATTTTGAGGGGTTTGGATGGGAGACCTGGACAACCGCATCGGTATCAGCAAGCCAAACCATTCAACAATATAGACTTAGACTTGAGAGCGAAGCAACTTCATTGGGGAATGAACGGGTCCTCCTATTCGATTGGGATATCAGTGCTGATATCAGTGCTGTCAATAGAGAGATCTCCGAGAGCCGGGGCGAAGTAATAGATGAGGAAGAGATCGCCCTTAGCACTATCTCTCCCGAAGGAACCAGTTCTGCCCTAAGGTTCAGCCGTGATGAGGATGGAGTAATGAGAGGTACATTTTATACCATGATTGGTGGAGTTCTGACAAGAGGGGGATATGTAGAGCTTACTGAGGAGGAAGCCCAAACACTTTATAATAGGCTTTTTGAGGCAGAAGAGGATCGGATTCGCAGAGAATATGCAGAAGTCACATACACTGGAGAGAGAGGCCAGATTGGTCTGGATCAGGCGGTCTTGTTTTTTGGTACAGAAGAAGGAGCAGAATCCGCATTACAGGGTGCCGGAGTGTGGGGAGAGGTTGGAGGGGAAGGGCGCGGCACCGTTGGAGCATCTGTCGAAGGAACGAGAGGGGGCAGGGCAGTCGTGCATGGAGGCGCTCTCAGACCTGAGGACCGATGGTTCGCGATAGGACGGCTTTATCTTGGTGGTATGGGTATTGACAGGATTGTGCCTGAAGAAACCGCATCCGAACCTGAAGGCTCGGAAGATACGCTTGAGCATGACACCGTAGCAGTAGAGGGATGGGTAATGAGATCCAGAGCATACACCGGCAGGGCATTCGGGGAATTCCTGATTGACAGGACTGCTGATGAATCCGAATTAATAGGCGGGGGATTTGGAGGAATATTACGCTTTGTCAATGAAGATCATGCTTGGGGTGTCGGGACAATTGGGGGGATTGATACTGCCCAACCTGAAACTCTTCAGCGCTTGGGAGCATCAGGATATTATGTAGGCGGGGGCGTGACTGATTCTATTGTCTGTTCTGTCCTTACTAAGAATGGCGCCAACTGGGTGAGGGCATCTCTTGGGGGGAGATTCAACATCATACCCGATACTCTGTATTTGGAAGCTATCGCTGCTTATGAACGTGAGGCTGGCGAGACTGAACCAGTGGAATATGGTCCTCCCGATGCTTATGGGAGATCCAGAATTCCTCTGGGCGACCAGGTTACCGAAGGAAACAGGGGGGCTGGCGCCATGAGAATAAGATGGACGCCTGACGGTCCTGCAGTATTGGACGGGTTGGAAGGTGTGGGTATTGTCTATCAAAGAGGTGAAGAAACGCTTCCCATCGTTGGTGCTGAAGCGGAGACTGACAGAGATTATCCCGTCAGTGCGATGCTTGAAGGATACTATATC
>CAYVTJ010000003.1:23406-25013 GCA_964454475.1 Microcaldota archaeon
GGGGGATCTTGCAGGAGAGGGCGAAGTTGATGCTTCTGTCGCGACAGGAGCAGTTGGGACTCGGATCAGGCTGAATCCTGATAGTCCTGATGAAGCTACGACTACCTTCTTAGGAGGAGCATCATTCATCTGGCAAAGTGTGGATGATGAGAGTGCATATCAAATTGATGTTCAGGCAGGATTTATGAAACAAAGTTTGTTTTACACTCTTAAGTTCAATGTTGGATTTACCCATCATGTAGATGCACAAGGGGATTATGAGGATTCGGCCACATTTAATCTTAGATATACGGGAGAAGGATCAGAAAATATGTTTCGGCCTTATATCGATCTAAGCTATGGTCATGAGCTTTTCCCTGAGCAGGGGGATGTGGGATTTATGTTCAAGCTTGGCTTTGAGACCTGGTGATGGGGGATTTATCATATTCATTTCGGATTGTTTCTCGAATCTCCGATAATCAGAATCCTTCTTTAGGCTTTCATTTTGTTTTCTTTGCTTTCCCGGAGGAAGGTGTTTTCTTTTTAGCATTTCCTTTCTTTTTTCCAGAAGAGCTCTTTTTTTCTTTACTTTTCTTTGGAGAGGATTTTTTTGATGATCTGCTTGGTGGTGTTTTTTCTTGTTTGTTCGGTTCTTTTTGTTTTACTTTAGGAGCTCCTTCGAATCTGATATCCGGAGGCATGATTGGTGGGGTAAGATTCATGGCTTTTGAGATAAGCACTCCATTGACGGAAGACACATAAGTGATTAGGCTGGATATTTGCCTGACAATGTTCTCTTCAACCGTTCTGCTTTTCTCCCATCTTGACATCATGCTGTCAAGATTCTTCCTACTATCAACCATGATGAGTGTGCCTCTCATGGACAGATGTCCGACACCAGGCTTGTATGTGGCTGTAAAAGTATATTCAGCTTCTATGCCCTCGGCCACTCTGGTTAGATTGGGCACATTGACCGCGATATCCATGCTGGAAGGAACCTTCCTGTTGTTTCTTGTGGCTTCTATCCGGTTTAAATACATCCTCCTGAATTCTACCATGATAATCCCGTTTCTGAATCCCTAAGAAAGCTTATAAATCTTTATAATGATGAAACCCATGTCCTGAACGGTAGTGGGTTATTATGGTTCACAGCAGTAATATGTCAGGTAAAATGATGGGAAATTTTCGGAAAATTTGAGCTTGTTTCAGAAAATGAGGTTAATCAAAATCCTTATCTATATTGCAACTGAAGCATTCAAGTAGAATATGCTTCTCCGTTCTGTCGTAAGATTTTGATCTTGCGTTCCTTGAATTCTTACCAGGTTATTTTTTTTCTCTTGCTTCTTCTACTGAATGTTTTAATCTTTCTTTGAGGTACACCAGGATTGAACCGGATGGAGTGTTTTCATTCTTATATTTTCCAAGCTCCCTATGTAATTTTTCATTTTGTTTTTCTAGTTCTTTAATTTCCTTATGCAAGCATTTGACCTCATTTTGGAAATCCGATATTACTTTGTCCCTCTTAGCTAAGCTATCTCAGCCCTTAACTCTTCTATTTCTAGCATGGAAGAATAAGTGATAACAGCGGCCGAAAAGTTGCCAATTTCAGCGGCACTCGCCACCAGACA
>CAYVTJ010000004.1:0-23247 GCA_964454475.1 Microcaldota archaeon
TCAGTGACCTGGCGCGAAACCGTTGTTTTTGGCAGAAATTCAACCGTTGTTTTCACTGTCAAATTATTCAGATATTTTTTGAGGACGTTCATTTTATAACCCAAAAAGATAAAACAGACAACCTTCCTTATTTTAATCTGGCGAAGTCAAGTTGAATCATTTCAGCCATGAGAGAGACAAAAGAAAGATAACTGTTTTCCAAATGAAGAAAATAGTTGAGGGATTCTTCCACGAACGTCAGTGGAAAATCCTTGTTGGAACTGCAATGTAGGCAATTCGAAGAAGAAAGAGGGGCTGAAAAAGGGAGGAAATGAGGTTCTACTGATGCAGGCGGGCATCACTTAGATTCATGACAACCGGAAAAGAAATAGCAGGAAACCAGAAACCACCACAGAATAAACTCAAGATTTAAGTACCTTCGGAAGTACTGGAATGCATGATAGAGATTAAGGAAGCCACTTTCTATCATCAATCTTCCCCTTCACATACTCGCCAACAAAAGTCAATCTCTGGCCCTGGAGGGCATCCTGCTCTATCTTCTTTTTAGTCTTCAACACCTGCTTGAGTTCATCAACCCATTCCTTGTGCCGGTTTATCCAGGGATATTCAAGCATCTCAGAGGCCCTCTTCACATCCACCTCTTTGGCTTTTATCGTCAGTTTATCAAGAAAATCATACTCCTTGATATCACTCATTGTAACTCCTAAAAACCTCGCCTCTGGTACGGAAAAATCCCTTCCAAGATAAGCAAGATTCATGCTTCCCGTCTTTATCGCCCAATAGATATACCATCCCCAGGCATCACAGTCCGTGAAAACGAAAACAGGCAGGCCCTTGTCCGCGAGTTTCCGGATCAGCCTTCTGCATCCTCTGGAGGACTGGCCTTTAGGTGTTATCAGTATGCAGTTCTCCTTTTTCCAGAATTTATCTTCATTGAGGCGCTGCCATAGGGCATCCTTCTCGCAGACCAGAACAAAATCGGCCTTGACATCCTCGATATCCATGTCATTATCCACATCGCTGGGTATCGACCAGCCAGATCTTCCAAGCTTGGTGATATCGATCGTTGTCTCTTCTCCACCGAACTTATCTATTATCTTCATCGGACCGGCAACAAAACCTTTCCTGTCGGTGGTTAGGTGAAGGTCTTCCCTTTTCAAAGTGAGCGCTACTTCGAGATCCTCCAAAAGGGCATTGGATTCCGACTGTTCTGAAAACAGATCCTCATCGAGATTATCCCCTAATGAGAATTTGAGTTGATAAAAAAGACCTCTGATGCTGGTATGAAGATTCTCACGAAGGAATTGTTTGGTCTTTGATGCGACAGCAACCGTCTGCATGAATGGTCTTGCCTGTGAGACGCTCAAGAATCTCCGAGTTTCGGTTTTATCCCCTGTTCTTAAGCAACCGATACTCTCATCGTAGAAGGTATTCCCTCTTGATCTCAATGTCGTCTCGAAGCTCGGTCCTTCGCCTTTCTTTATCTCCCCGACCATTCCCTCTCCTAGACCCTCAAGTTTCTTTATTGCCATCCTGTCGTTCATTGAATCACCTGGCTTCGGATCTTCCGGTTGCCTTCACATACTTGTCTTCGATGATCTCATTCAGCTTTGACTCTATCTCCGATTCATCTGCTCCTGCCAGATTTGACAAATCAGATGATATCTGTTTAACATATCTGCTGACCACTTTCTTCTTGTTCGCTATTTCCTTCGCTTTCCTCTTTCCTGAGAGATATCTTTGAATTCCTCTTGAAGCTTCCATCAGGGCAAAACGGATCTCGTCCATAACTTCCTCCTCATGAGAAATAGCCTGCTTCCCTGCACTCGTAAATGGAACATGGACGCTGACAAGATTTATCAGGACCGCTACGGGCTCTTCGTCAAAATTCTTGAGATTATAACGCTTCCAGTCAAGGTTCTTTACAGTCTCGGTTATGGCACATCCTCCAGTATCGAAGAGGAGGGGGACCTTGTTGGAGAAACGCATGACCTCGCCTCTTTTTCCTGCATCCTTCACCCCGCCTCCATAAGCTATCCCGACCTCCACAGAAAACGGAATTCCTCCTCTATATATCCTGGGACTTCTCTCGGTAACCACCATCACTTCCGGATTGAAGATATTTTCTATCGAGAGTTCAATGTGCTCCTTCCCGATAGGAACAAGGGAATCAGTGGGCGGGGCTATCCACTTTATTTTCTTGAAAGCATCGACAATGGATTCTGCATCTGCCCATTCTAGCCTCTCAGGTCTTTTATTGAAATTCACACCAGGGGCCAGTTCCTTCAGTTGTATTACCTTGTTTGCACTCATCCTGCAGAATGTGTTCTGGAGAAAAGCAGAGACCTTGCGATTATCCCCAGGGATTCTTGCAAGCTCAAGCACATCATGAGGCCCTACGCCCATAGGATGAGGTTGTATTTCATATGGTCTTCGCGGTATCTTTTCAACAGATCTCGGAAATGTGGTGGACTCCCCGTTTGGTTCTGTCAATGTTATGCTTGCGTGAGGATTGGCAAGGGCTGTTCTCCTGAGGTATTCAAACACCCCTCTGTTTCCTCTCTCGTACTTCACTTCTTTGAACTGCGCGATGATGGTCAGGCCATGTTCCTCTGACGGTTCCTCATGGAGGTCTTTTATAACAGGTTTGTTTGTCTTGAAATCTATTCCTGTGCTGCAGGTGTATTTCTTGCTGCCGGTACTCGAGATCACATCGACCTCTTTTCCTGTTGTTATATATGAAAACATGACACATGCAGACGCTCCAATCCCTTGTTGCCCTCTCTGCTGTATATATCTGTGAAATTTCGTTCCGGCAAGCATCTGCCCAAGTGCTTTTCCAATATGTTTCTTCGGTATCCCGGGACCATTGTCAGAGATTACCAAACAGTAATGATCACTTCCCAGCTCATTCAGCTTCACGGATATGTCTGGGAGTATGCCGGCTTCCTCGCAGGCATCAAGACCGTTCGTGACAAACTCATGTATGATCATTGTAAGTGATCTGACTTTTCCTGTAAATCCAAGCATCTGCCTATTCTTCTTAAAGAACTCAGCAACAGAATGCTCTCTAAACTGTTCGAATATCCTATCTCCGTTACTCATAGCCGGTCACCGCTCTGCAGAAGAGAAAGGAAATAGTCGGCAATGTTTAAATTCCTTGGCACAGAGATAAATCCGGGATTCTCCCCTCGCATAAAGAAATGCCGGTCCCTTTCGAAAAAGCATCATGGATCTCCATAATTTCCCAGGGTATGATGGTTTTTGGATTATTATTCAAATAGACCAAATAGAAATACAGCATTAATCCCCATCGCCATAGATCTGGTATGGGTTTCCGTCTTCAGGTTCGCCCCTGATCTCTCTAAAATCGCCCGCCTCATAAAGATTGATCCAGGATGGACATGCCGAGTTGGGACATCCATTCGGACCTGTCAAAGCACGGTAGTAGCCAAGCTTATTATATCCAGGATCATTCCTTCCAGCTCTCCCGCATCTGTGAACATAATCTATCAGGCTCGTAGTGCCCCAACAGCCAGATTCACCCGACTCTTCTCTCATATCTCCTACGTCTTCGCAAGCAATTGGATCAACACCCAGTCCCAGCTCATCAGTACAATCCTCATTGGTAAATCCATATCTCATATCATAACTATACAACCAAGAGTTTTTCCAGGATCCGAAATAAAGGTGGGATGCGATATAATACTGTAGGACACCTCTTCTGTCCGAATCGCCTCTTATCTCCAGGATGTCCCGTGAAAACCTATTCTCGATCCGATCGAGAATCCTGTCAGCAGTTTCCAGATCCAATTCGATGATATAGGTTCCAAGGCAAGCAGAATCACTGGCATTGTATGGATTAAAATCCGATCCGCACTCGTCCTTTACAGTCTCTATATCTATTATAGCACGATTCCTGCCAGCCCGGGAATATCTTTCTCTTTCCGGAGATTCCTCTTCTCCTGAATCCCCTCTTCTCCAGTCTTCACCCGCCCTTGCAAGTAGGTCCTCCCGATCCTCGATCTGATCACTCCCGACAGTATCAAGGAAATGATCTTCATGCTCACCACAATCAGAAGGAGTCTCCTCATCACAGAATTCCCTTGGCCAGAATGTGTATGGAGCATTGAGGACTTGCATCAGCCCAAGGCCCATCACCCGATAATCAGGACTATCCCCGGGATCATTATCAATGTCTGGACTCTTGGCATCTATCACATCATTACATTCTCCGCTCGGATCCTCCATCATGTTATACCCTTTCCCATAATTTCCAGGTATGCATCCTGTATGGCTCGTCCTTGGCTTAGGACTGCAGGCAGTGGAACAGGGATCCAATCCGCTCTCTGTCATCGCTACGGCACGGACATACATGGGATCGATGTTTCTCACCCCTGCCCAATGATCCAATTCCGGATATGTCTGACATGCGATCTCAAGACCTGTTAATTCGGGGAAGTTCATTGCAGTCCTGAGTGATACTCCAGGGACCAGTCCAGTGGGGTCCCTTTCTGCATCTGATGCTATCGTAAAGGAAGGAATATCGTCCGCAAATGGAAACTCCCTGCTCTCATGCATGCAGGAATCACAGCTGATCATCTTATCCATCGGAGGATGAAGATCACCGGTGGAATACTCCAAAAAGCTGTTGGAAAGCCCTGAACCATATGCTAAATTCATGAGACTGTCCCCCTGATGCGCAAAGTTGCAACCGCCGCCAGTCTGATTTGGCAAGACCAGCGGAATTCCCACAGTCTGGCTGAAAACGCCTTCGCAGCATAAGGGAGGATTCGGATCATCGCAACCTGTGCAGTCTTCGGGAACCCTGTAAATGCCGGTAGTCCTTTGACATCCTGCGAACCAGCTCGTAAGCCTGTTGGTATTCTTGCCCAGTGAACAATCGGAGCAACCCATGGGATTGGCACCAAACCCAATCCATGTGGAATTGAAATCATAAGGAGCCGCACCGATCACGCCGCTGTCCTTGAAGACCATAAGATTAGGGAAAAATCCTCTGTATGCTCTTACCATTTCCCCTTCGCTCCAGCTGCAGACATAGTCTCCATTCTCATCATACACTTCACCTTCAGAATCAAAGAGAATATACGGGATGATTGTCGGTTTGTCCAGGTCATACCAGGAAAATCTGGAATAACTCCATGCATCGATATAAATATCATTATAATTACAGGAATCTGCCCTATTGCTGTTGATGCCAAAAGCAACAAAATCGATATTATCTGCCCTCGAATCAGAAAGGGCCAACTCAAGCCCTTCATAGTCCCCCATCTTCGAACCAAGAGCCACCATGCAGTATTTCTCGCCATTGTTTCCATCCGGACAGTTAGCCTTTATCGCTTCTGCTTGCCCAAGCACATTATCCCTGACCTGGGGATCAGTCAGGTTCGCATCCATCTCTGTTGTGATAATAACAGGACCCACCGGCCCTGAAAACTGGGTTATGAAAGATGCTCCATCCTCATAGAGAGTCTCTGCTATCTTGCCTGCGGAGTCGACCTTCTCATCATCCAGTTCACCGCCGCTATAAAGGACATAGACAGGCATCACACCTCTATCAAGCAGGCAAATAGCCCTGCCTTCATCACAATCAGGATACGGATAATCCTCACCCCCGACAAGCCATTGAACCGCCATACTCATCTTGTTATTACACCAACGATTGCCCTCTCCAAAATCAGCGAACGAAGGACCTATTCCAATCATAAAATTCTGCACCCCTCTTTCGGAGTCGTTCCACAGTTCATTGAAATTCTCCCTCGATACCTCCATTCTTCGCTGTGCATCAGCAATAGGAGTCTCTCCTGCCAAACTCTGCACCCTGCAATTTCCGCCGACGAAGGAAGTGACGGTTCCCCAGTAATTCGAACTATTTTCGCACACCATGACATAACATTCGACATCTCCACAAACGCCGACATCATCAGGATCATATATTGCAACTCTATCCCTAATCTGATTAGCCCATATATCACTGTATTCACTGCCCCCTCGGAGCATACCTACGCATCCTGCAGAAAGGATGAGAAGGAATGCGATCATCACGAGTCTTTTCATGGAATTACCTTTTTCATACCCTGATAAATACATAAACGGCTAATCAGCCTGGTAAATATTGATGGGAATAAAAAATAAAAAGGCTAGTAGAGGGGTTTCCTGCATCTTGAGCAAGGCGCTCCCCTATGCCCCGGACTGCCGCAGTTCGGACAATAGACCACATTGGCCATCTTCCAGGGACGCGCCGCACGTCCGATGGTACCTGCAGCCCCGCCAAGAAATTCCGAGGCCCGGTCAGACCACTTCCCTCTTTTTCCATACTTGGCTCTATTGAATATGGCATTGGTTATGGAACGTCCGCCAAACCATGGAAGACCTGGCATGTGCCATGCAAACATGGGAACATTAAGGAAACCGAACATCGAATTTTGAGATATTCCAAATCCTCTAAGTTCCTCTGACCTTCTCATCGCCAGTGATTCCGAAGATGCGGTTCTCCTGTTTATATTATGCATTGCAGTCTCTTGTATATCCCTATGGAAAGCCGATGCCGAATTGCCCATACTCCACATGTAATTCGCAAGGTTCGGATCCATCTTGAGTTTCATCCTGTAGTTAAGGAAACTAAGCCCTGGATTAGCCGAACCAACCCTCACATTGGTGTACGTCTCGGGCGTATTCAGCCAACTGTCCTGGGGACCTGCAGAAAGACCGGAATCCCTGAAATCCTTTCCTGCAAGCTGTCTTGCCTCAAGGCTTCCCTGGAAATAGTTGGCTTTATTGAGGGCACGGGATATCCTGCCTCCGCCAAGGCTTGCAGTGAACGGATTCAGGGACTGCAAAGCCTCGAGCATCCTTGGAGGGGTGTAGTTGTAGCCAGCTCTCAGAGTATCCTTGTTTAAATCCCATCTGGATGCATAACCCTGCATGGACATCTGCGGACCTCTTGTCATATTCACGAAGGGAGCCATCATCTTCCTGGCAGTCTCTATGACAAATCCTGAGTGTATCATGAAGTTTATATATTCCCCTCTACTCATATAGGCTCTCATGTTGTCCCTTGCAGCCATTGGAGCTCCAGGTCCGAAATGTGTCTTGGCTGCCCAGCTCTGGTGGGTTCCAAACGAACTTGAAGATTCCCAGGGATTCCTGTCTATAGCAACCGCCCAGACATTGTCATACCTTCCATGGCTAAGTGCAAGAGACCGGTATGCCTTCTTCTCCTGTTCGCTGAGGCCGAGCTTATCGAAATCAGTGCTCATTATCCTCATATAGTTCCTCCAGCCCTGCTGACGATAATACTCCGAGAAAGGAGTAATCTCCCAGGATGCCTGATGGACAGCCCCGCCGGTATCAAGAGCGACACGGGAAACATAATCGCCAAGATGCATGGCCATGTCTCTGAACGGCTTGATTGCCTTCATCGTACCAGGGGCTTCCACACCAAACATACGCATGATATTCAGGGATAGTGGAACTGTCTCCCTCTTAGGCATGACCTTGACATCTGTCTGGCCCCAATAGCTCTTGTAGTCATGAGTGACATTGGCATATCTCCAATTCACCGCACCGACTATCTTCTGCTTCTCGTAGTCATAAGGTCCCTGCTTTCCCCATGAGGTAATCTCTCTCATGAAACGCTGCCATTCCTGAGGGGTGCTGCTTCCGCTCTGCATCAGGTTGATCCACATCCTCTGAAGATCATCACGTCCCTTGAACTGGACCTCCACATTATTGGGATCAAACGCATGATAGCTTCCCGTCTTCTTATTGAAGAGCGCCACCTCACCACCGAAAATCTTGTCTTTGTCACCAACAGGCAAGCTCTGGGTGTAAGGTACATAACCTCCTCTCAATGAAACCCAGGGAGTATCCCTTGCGCCCCTTAGATCATCATAAGTCACTTTGCGGCTGGTTATATCCTGGAGCTCTCCTTCGTATTCCTTGGCAAGATGCCTGAGAGTCTTCAGATCCTGCACTTCACGACCATTAAACTGGTCAATGAAGCGGCGGTCATCATGAGTGGTTGGCATGCCTTTCTCCTTGAATGCCTTTCCAAGGAATGCCGCGACTATCCCGTTGTATGATCCTGAGACCTCGCCCATCCTCTCTCCATAGGCACTGTGGCAGAAGGTCGAATTGGCCATGTTCTTCATATCTGTGTGAACGAACTCCTCAAGCCAGAGATGCTGTGCTTTAGCTCTCCTCTTATCGACGCTCCAATTGGCAGATCCCGACATCCTGTCTATTCTGGCTTCTATCTCAGGGTCATGCGCGACCTGGTAGCCTCCAGTAAATCTGCGGTGTATCCATGGGCCAAGAGCAAGACTGTCCTTTGTCTCTATCTTCCCGAGCCAGTGGCCATCCATGTCTGCCTTGAAAGCACCTTTGGGAGCAGGGAATTCCATTGCTCCTTCATGGAAATATCTTATACCTCCTTCTGCTATCTCCCCTCTGGGCTTATATCCGACACCCTCTATCGCACCTCCATGGAGGAAATTGACCATGTCATCCAGGCTTGCCTGATTCACACTCTTGCCTTGTGTTTTCTGGAAGAGTGTCTTTCCATCCTCTGTCATGAGATCTCTGAGGTAAGCAAGGGCCCTGTTCTTTACAGCTCCGAGCTCTCCGGATTTTGCCATCATTTCCGGAAGTTCGGCGGTATTGCTGGTAGGGTCAAGGGTGACGAGCCTGTTGACCTGTCTTAGCCATGCCGCCTCGAGAGCTTCTCTGACTCCTCCGCCCTGAAGCTGACCTTCCTCTGCATCATGGATCATGCCTCTGAGGACTGTCATATTCCAGAGTTCACCACCGCTCAGGTCATCTCTGCCGACCAGGGTGTGGAATGCACCAGGGGCATGGACATTCCCTGCACTGAATTCCTTGTGATGCTCTTCGACAAGTGACTGGAGTGAAAGCATTTTGATATGCTCAGGTTCACCTGATTCATTGATAGCCTCAAGTCTCCTGTGGAATCTCATCATGCCTGAGAACTCAGATCTGTCAACGCCATGAGCCTCGGCAATATCCATGAGGCTCATGAGTTTCCGATTAGTACTCATGCTTGAATCGGAAAGGACCCCGCGAAGCTCTCTTTCCAATGCCTCCAGACCCACAGCGCCTTTGATCCCCGCTCTCTTGAGTATGTCAAGGTCTTTATGGCCTAAAGAAACGAGCTCTTCTTCACTAAGCTCTATGTTTACTCCTTTTGCTCTAAGTATTTTGTCGATAACATGCCGCATCTCGTCACGGGTGAGCTCTTTGGTCAGGCTTTGATAATAATTGCTCATCCTGTTAAGTATCGGAAACATGCCTCCGACTTCCTGTTTGTGTGATGGCGTAGCGAGCTGTTTATAAAAGGCCCCTCTGAGACCTCCTGCGCTCTTAGCCGCCCTGGCACGGGAATCAAAGGCAGATTCGCCTCCGACAAGACTGACAGTCGCAGTCTTGGTCATTTCCCTTGCAAAGGTCTTCCCATGTCTTGCAGCCGCCACAGTGCCTCTTTTGGCAGTATGGTAGCTTCTGGCCATCGAATCGACCGTACCTGTAACCGCTCCACCCAGGAGGGTATACCTCCCAAAGGTCTTTCCAAGGGCGTTCTGTACCTTCTTGTGCAGTACGCTCTTCTTCCCTATTTCCGGGTGTCCCGAAAGGGCATCGAGCCTGTTAAGGGTATCCTGGCCTGCCATCCACTGCTTCATCGCGGATGCCGCAAGCGACTCCCGCCCTCCTCTCCCTTCGAGAGACTCTATCACATTTGCCATCAGTTGATTCTCCTCTTTGCCATATCTCGAGGGTACGGTGCCTGCCAACCGTCTAACCTCATCAGGAGATCTGCCCGCCCTCTCTGCAAGAATGGCGGCAGTTTCTGCCATCTCTCTCTGCTCCTTCGGATTGGATGCTTTGTCCGCGGCAGTAAGAGGCGCATTCCTGGCCAATCTTGATATCCTGCTTCTTCTAGAAGAAGAAATCCCTCTGGCCAATGCACCTGCCCCTATTCCTGCCCGGAGTGCATTCCTGGCCTTCCCCATCGAATTGGTCATGGTTTTCCTCATCTCGGAGTAACCATAAGGAGCTACTATCTGCCCGCTGGCAGTAACACCCTTCGGACCTGGAAGCCTGGGAGTGGAAATGTCAAGAAGGCTTATTGGGCTCTTTCCGGAGAAATACAATGATGCCAGCAGAAGACCGAGTATTCCAAAGACACCGAGGCACGGAAGCGCAACCGGACCGGACATTTGTTCGTTGAATATGCTTCCCAATATGGTGTATATTCTCTGAAGTACCACAGGGCTTGTCTCAGTGGTCACGATATTGATAGTCTGCTCGATTTCAGGCAGGCCATGGTTCAGAGCAGAAGGCGCTGTCACCTTTACTCTGAGTCTTCCAGTCCCTCCCTCATCCTGTGCGATAAGCTCACGCGGGACCTCACAACCGACATACCAATACTCGATCTCATCAGCAGCTCCAGCCTGTCTAGTCGATTGCATTCTGCTATCGGTAGCGGTCGCTGGAGAACAGCTGGGTATCCTCACCCAATCGCGAGCGCTGGGATTCCAGTATTCGAAAACGAAATTTGCATTTTCAACAGTCTCGAAAGAGTTCTGCACATCCTCCTCCCCCAAAACCTCTCTGCTCGTTTCAGAGAGACAGGTTACCCATCCATCATATGCGCTCGCATCACAATAATCCGAAAAACCTTCGCCACGGCAGCATTTTGAGATTTTTCTGGTAACTTCGCTTCCGCCTGTGGAAAATGATTCATTGAAGACGACAAGGGTCGCTTCGATATAACGTGGATTGTCATCATCCTGATTCACTATTATACTGGCATCTTGCCTTGTATCCTCAGCACTGAGACCTGGGACCATCAAAAGCAAGAACAACAACCCGACAAATACATTTTTTATGACTGACATCGTAATCGTTATCTATCGGACCGAAGATGCTTTTTAAAGATTTTCATTCAAAGGATTATTAAAACTACAAAAACTACAAAAAAAGTAGTTAATTGTCATAAATAAACAATAAAGGTGCAACTATGCCAAAACCAAACCCGTTTCCCCTTTGGGGCGAGAACCCTGAAAGCATGACAGGACGGAGCGAAGAGACAGGATTGTTTAAGACATATCTCAAGTCAATCATTGGATCGAATGGCATTGTCATCGAGATAACCGGAGCTCCGGGAACAGGAAAAACCCTGCTGATGAGGATGCTTCGCAGAATCGCGGCAAAGGAAAGATTCATATGTCCATATATCAAGGCCGAGAAAAACGAACGCATCGAGTCTTTGGTTTCCAAATTAAAGATGGAAACGATCGGATTCCTGCATACCAGGGAATATGAAAGCACCCGGCCAGAACCATTCGCCAACGCGGCAGAACATATCGAAGAGAGCGACGTGGATTCAGTGGAGGACATGAGATCTGCAGCCATCACGACGACCGATGGATTATCGGGCACTCTCTTCTTTATCGATGATATCGAAAAAACGAAGAAACCAGAATTCTTCATGAAAAAGATTGCCCGGATGCTCGAAGAGGGGATGCCCGGCATAGGATTCGTGATATCATCAGGCATCAGCATATCTGATGAAAGCTCAATAAAGAAATTCGCCCTCGGACCTCTTTCCAGGCATGATGTGGAGGAATTCATCTCGAAATCCATAGGCAAGGGACCGCCCAAGATAGGGGAGAAATGCATGGAAAGCATAATGACCGACTCTGGAGGGAACCCCCGGCTTGTCAGGACCATTCTATGGCTTCTTTTCGAAAGATTGAAGGATACGGACAAGATCATAACAAAAAGACATTACCTCGCGGCACTTCCCGTCCTTACAGGCATGCTCGGCAGGGAATGGTTCGGAAGGATGTACAATTCCACCCCTTCTGCAGAAAGGGACATCCTGAAGGTCCTTGCCATGAGGGAAAAGCAGGTGCATGTATCTGAAGTATCAGACCTGATCGGGCGGCCGATGGGACAGACCACGGCACTGATAGGAAGGCTACTCCAGCGGGGACAAATAGTCAGGCCTGGTAGAGGAGCTTATGCCGTATTCGCACCACTCTACGGAAGATATGTAAGGGAGGTTGAAGGATAGCTCAACGCACTGTTTGTTCTGCATGGAACTTCTCCAACACTAATGAAAGATTGCAGCTTTTGGCAAAGAGACGGAACAGGAATTATGCACTCCCGAACCCCCCAAGGGTATCCTTTTTGTCTTGCAACGCGGAATCTTCCCTCTTTCTACAGAAGATTTTCCTTCTTAGAAATGCTTTTCGAGAAACCATGAGAATATTTTCAAGATTTCAATCTTGACTCCAGTATCCCCCTCTTTGCCTTTGAGAGATATGTGTATACTGTCGAATGGTTGGCCCCATCTATGAGCATAGCTACTGCCTCCTTTGCATACTGGATGGCATCGAGCTTCGCAATTATGGATACCGTATGGCCATAAATCGATAGGTGGGAATCCGTCGCTTCTTCTATCGATAATCTGGTCTTCCCGCCTTCACCTATCACTCTCCCTTTTATTCTTCTCATCGCTTTTTCTGTCGGAAGCATGTCTCTCAGATTGAAAATGAACAATACATATTCGCTTTCATAAAGCTTAAAGGCAATCCTGGGGGAAAACCCCCTGCCAATCGCCAGAATTAGGTCCTTGCAGAAAAAGATATCAGATGCATCTCCGCTTATCCCAACATCCCCTTCTGAATCAATATCAAGGGATACGCCGCATGTCTCCTCCACCCTTTCTTTGGTCTGGCCATCTTCCCCAATAAGTACGCTCACCCTTTCTGCAGGTATTCTAAGGAGTTCCATCATTCAGATCCCACCATTTCCTCAAGCATCTTCTTTATATCCTTGTTGGTCTCAAGATTCAATCTTCTTTTTGCAGCTTTCTTCACCGAATTCTGATCTTTGTAATCCAATAATGTACTTGCCGCAAGCTCTCTTACCTCCGCATCCCAATGGGCAAGAAGAACCTGGAGTGTCTGAATGAGGGCAGAATCATCCTTTAAAATACTCAAAGCGATTATTGAATTGAGCTGGTTGACCCCAACATCACCTCTTGCGAGAATGACAAGCTCACGTTTGAGAGCTCTTATCAGGTCGGTGATTTTGGCATTTGAAAGATAATGCAAAATAACAGATGCTGTCTTGCGGTTCCTAAGCATCTTGGAAAAATAAGTCTTCATCTTCTCTTGATACTTTTCTTCTTTCCAAAGCCCTGGCAGGCAGGATATTATATGCTGGTCAGCCCTGCCTCTGCTTTCCTTGCATCCTTTCAGGAACTCAAAAAAAGCATCCGCCCATGATGAATCCAATAGCATCATTAGAGTATATCTGGATACGAAGGCAGGAGAAATGCCATAATTCTCATTCTGTGAGTTATCCAGGATGGTTACGGCCACCCTTATCAGGGCAAATCGATCAATAGTCAACTCTGTCAAATCCCTGTCAGGCTTTCTTGTAGCTGCATAAGAACCCATTATTTCCCAGAATACATCCCTGATATTCGCATCTGGCTTCAATCCATATCTATCGAGCTTGGGTTTTTTTGGCTCCTCCTCATAATATTCATCGTCATCATCACCGCCAAAAGTTTGCCCAGGCATTCCTTGTTCAGGCATAATGATTTATCTCTATCCTTTGTTTATAAATATATGTCAAATGCAACTATGGTCCGCGAACTCTTGAAACGAGGTTACATCACAAGCAGTAATGTCAAAGATGCCATGGAAGCAGTGGATCGAAAACTGTTCTTCCCAAAATCCAAAGAGATGCTGGCTTACAAGGATATTGCATGCCCCACAGCATCAGGTCAAACCATCTCAGCTCCATCAGTAGTGGGGCTGATGCTGGAGAAGCTGATGGCTGGCCAAGGGATGGATGTGCTCGAGATTGGCACTGGATGTGGATATAATACGGCATTGCTCTCATACATCGTAGGCAAGAAAGGGAAGGTGATCACATTCGAGAAGTATCCGGGACTTGTCGAGCTCTCTAAAAAAAACATCTCCAGGCTCGAAACTCCTGATAATGTGGAATTCCATACTGGGGATGGAAGCTGCGGTTTCGAGGAAGGAGGTTCATATGATCGAATAATCGTCACCGCCGCGATGCCAAGCCTAAGGGAAAACCCGATGGTGAGGCAATTGAAAGATACCGGCAGATTGGTGGCTCCCGTGGGATCAAGACATGCCCAGAATTTGACCGTATTTGATAAGATGAAAAACAGAAAAGAAACAATCCTCCCGGTTATCTTCGTTCCGTTGGTAGGAAAGTGCGGATTCCCTGAGAAGCCTTCTTTTCCAGGATTCTGAGGATGCAACGCTTTCCTGTCCAATCCTTTCCCAACGCGTTGTACGGATATGATTGGCAATATGCCCTTGTGGATGGACGGTCCAGAGTACCTGCTTAATCCGCCAGGCAAAAGATGAAGAAAATGGTAAGAATTTAGTTTTTGCCCGCACTCATATGCTTCATCGTCTGATAGGGGTATTCTTATCAGCAGTCGTCTCCAGAAAACCAAGGCTCCTGCAGTCGACAACTGTGATTCTACGGGAAAATTTTAAATTGATACAGAAAATGATAAAAAAGGTGTGTTCTTGTGGACTGGAAAAAAAGGATGAATGAAATCGCTCTGGAAAAAAGATGCCTGTTTCTTGCTGTGGGGAACGATATGAAGGGAGATGATGCTCTTGGCAAGTATGTCTATGACAGGCTGAAGACAGACAGGAAGATCTATTGCGCTGAGATGCCGGAGAATTTCATCGGACCGATAAGGAGGCTGAAGCCTGATGTGGTTGTCATCATCGATGCCATAGACATGGAAAAGGCGGCAGGCTCGGTATGTCTTGCTTTCCCTGACGAGCTTGAGGGAAGGGGGATTGGGACGCACTCCATGCCACTTTCGATCATGTGCGATCTGCTTAAATCAGATATAATCATTCTCGGAGTTCAGCCGGGGAGAGTGATTTTTGGGGAAGATCTGAGTAATGAAGTCAGGAAGGCAGGAGATGAGATTGCCGGATTCCTGAACATGCACCACGGAAAGGAATGTGACCACAATAACAACCAGGGTAATCCCTGAAGAAAAAAAAGAACCTCAGACAGGAGGTTGATCCTGGGATCAGCATGACCAAAGAGACCCTATTGCAAGCACTTGTCACTGTATGACCCAGTCGCTTCGCGATGTGAGGCATGTCTTATTCGGTCACTACTATCTATTTTCGCCAACGCGAAAATGAGCGCTTTTTTACATTGCAAAAAATGCGTGCCAAACAGAACCGCTGCAAGCAGCGGGGTATTGGACTTGTTTAACAATAACAGAACTAAAAATAACAGAAAAAAAATCTAAAAATAACAGAAAAAAAATGAAATCGACTAAACCACCAAGTACGCTGGCTGTTCCCTCCGTTCTTCCTGCTCGATATGCGTATAAAAGATATCAAAAATCCTCAGGGCACAGTTTCAATAAGAATAAAAACATGAATGACTATAACCATTGAATGATTATGGATCATGTAAAAGCCATTGCCAAGCCAAGAAAAAAGTCAGAAGCAACTAACAGATTCGCCGGGCAGAGTGCATGGAAAAGACGGCCAACTTTGAAAAAAGCAATCCCATCCCATGAAAACCAGGATAGGAATGCCCTAAGATATCCGGTTGAAGAATGGTCCGGTTACCTGGGATCATCAAGAGGAACCCTGTTCGGATGGAAGAATCACCTGAATAAAAGCAATGGATTCGTCTTCGGCCACGAGAACATTATCGAAAGGGCAGAAGGAGTCCTTGCAGGAAATCAGAATATTTGCAGCAGATGCAAAGGGATGCTTCTGGGGGTTGTCAATGGTGCTCTCTCACATCTCAAAGGCGCTTCCATAGGCCTGGTCAACTATTCCGAAAAATTAAAAGGACTCCAGGCAGGCATAATCAACATAACGGACAGTGCATCGATTGGTGTCCAACTGGGAATCTTTAATTTCAGGATGTCAGGACCATGGTATGCAAGAATCATCCCTGTCCTGGCAATAAGATTCGCAGGCGCCTCTGGCAAGGACGAACGGATGGATCGTTTCTTTGACAGGGTAACAAAAAGCAATAACGCGGACGGGATGAGATGTATCAACCGTAAAGGATTGATCGACTATCACAAAAGGGAAGAACCAGAGGGCTTCTTCAACTCCCTGGCTGGAAAGCATATCTGTTTGGATGATGAACAAGAAGTGTTGGTCCGTCTCAAGCTTCTTGCTTTTGAAAAAGGAATCGCAGAAGAAAAAAGGATCAATGAACTTGAAAAAGGGCTTTACTTGCAATGGAAACAACACAGGAAAAATGCAGGGGGGATTCTTGCACTTATTGCATGCGACCCAAAGATTTACGGAAAGACAGGATCCTTGGCATCCCTCAAAGTACTGATAAGGGCTGCTGAAGAGTATTCAAACAATGAAGCGATGGATGCCCTGCAGGGAATCGGCATCGGAAAGGACATGTTGGAAAACATGAAGAAATAACAGACCATCTCTTTATCTGCAGGCCCCCGTCTGCTTTTCATACGGCAAAAATCAGCGCCTTTTCCCTCTGAATGCGATGCCTGTTATATTAAGCAGAATCATTATCAGGAGTCCTAAGATACCTCCTGCCAGCAGAATCAATATGCTCCAAATGTCGATAGGTATCCTTATTCCAAACCATCTTACGATCTTGAGGGCAATAAAAGCAATTATCGTGCTGATGATAAGAGGGGTAAGGCCGAGTGAGATGTAGATGCTAATGAAAAGCAAAATCGCAAAGATTATGAGCAGAGTATTGATTGTTTTAGCCTTCATACATTAAGAAAGATAGTGATATTTTTATTATTGCCTGATGGACCGAATAACAATCGACAGAGATATGAGCGCGGGCGAAAACTAAATTCTTGCATCAGAAATGGTTCATTTTTATTCCTTATCTGCGAATGCCATGCATGAAAAACCTCCTCCCGCTTGGTTCATTTGCTATTGCACTGATTTTCATGTTCCTGGTAATGGAAAGCGGATTCGGGCTTGAACAGGGGATGAAAATTCCATTTGTATCCTTTTGGATAATAGCCATCACCACAATGAGCCTTGTGGGCCTTTTCGATGAATCGATATCGAGGTATGCTGTTTTTGCGGTAATGATTCAGATTGGATACTTCATGCTTGATATCGGCACCGCATTGCTTGCCGGGAAAAGCCTGTGGTTCGCGATTGTCCAGTTCATAAATTTCGCAGTTGCAGGAGGACTATTCGCTATTATAGTAACGCTGATCATTGAAAAGAAAGAAAGGATGAGGGATTATGCAGGTATTTACGACCGGAATCAATACCTGGGCCTCGCCCTTTGTATTGCATGCCTGTCTCTTGGGGGGATGCCTGGTTTCAATATCTTTGTTGGCGAGTTCATCATCTATTCCACGCTATTCTCCATCCATCCAGCCCTCACACTCGGGACTGTTTTTGCCAGTCTAGCGGCATTCCTCTTCTATTTCAGGATATGTTATCTCATTTTCGCCGGGCGAAGTAAGAGGAAAATAGGCATAGGAAGAATCACAGGATCAGTGATAGCAGGGCTTTCCGCCCTTGTCCTTGTAATGGGATTGGTTCCCTGGATACTGTTCAGGGTGCTGGAGGTTGTTGCATGAAGAAGACGGATCTATATCTTGGGGGAGAGGATATACGTGACGAGGAGATGATGCCAAAGGACTTCGCAGACATCATCAGATCATTCATAAAGGATTTCCTGGGGAGAGGACAATGACCATATTCAAACGTTCGCCATGGATAAGCTTCTTCAATGCCGGAGGCTGTATCCCGGGAGATACGATGATGATACTTGAGAATGGAGATATAATGACGGCGGCGGAGATGATAGATGGCGAATTGGAAGGTGACAGATTCGAAAGCATGGCAAAAGGCCAGATACTTGCCCGTGCCTGTGAAGCTCAAACCATCACATGGGATGGTTTCTCACAAAAAAGGGGAAAAATCATAGCTGCATATAAGCTACCATCCGAAGGGCGGTTGATAGAGGTTCAAACATTTACTGCCAGACTGAAACTTACCCCTGATCACAAGGTGCTCGTTGATTCGAAGGGAGGGCCTGTCTGGAAAAAGGCAAAAAACCTTGAGAAGAACGATCATTTATACTCCCCACGAAAAATCCCCATCAAGGGGAAAGACTTGCCCACACTCCAGGATTGCCTACCGAAGGGCACACCAACGAATCCAAAGAGGGATATCCAGACGAAGAATGAAGAATCATGCTGGAATCGAAGTATGGCAGGATCAGAAATATGCGGGAAAGAAGTGGATGATGATCTACTGTATTTATTGGGCCTTATTGCACCGGAAATGCATACATCCGACCAAAAGGAAAAAAAACTCGCGATTAGATTCCGCAAAGAGGAGAAGAATCTGACTGAAGAAATCCTGATGATATCCAAAAAATGGGCCATCGAATCAGAAATAATGGAAGATGAAACCGGAATCTCCATCATATTTCAGCTGAACAATGATCCATTGTCCTTCTTTTCAACGTATTTCAAGCTTAGGCATAAGAATAAAAAGCGTTTTCAAATGGCTTTCAAACTCCCTGAAAGACTGGTACGTTCATTCCTAACAGGTTTTTTTGACAGGAATGGGCTGATCAGGAAAGAAAATCCAAAAGGCCTGGGAATCATGATTAATGATTACGACGGGGCAAGGATGATCCAGCTGCTGCTAAAGAGGCTGGGATTAGTCAGCAGAATAGTCATGGGCGGCCGTGATGAATGTGAAATTAGCATAGCAACAAAACAGGATATACTGGAGACCATCAGCACATTCCCTGTAAGGCACCCTGTTATGAAGACAGGGTTTGCCGAATTGAAAAACTACCTTGAAAACCATGATCAGAGAACGGAAAGGATTTGCAGTGCACCGCTTTTATGCGGAAAACTGATCAAAGAAGCAATAAAAAAACATCCCGAAGGATTAGACGGGTTATCATCAATCATTGATCGGATTAAAAGCGGGAAACGGATTGGGAAGAAAACCATAGGAGAGGCCTGCAAGGAAATCGAAAAAAGGACAGGGAGCACTGGGGAATTGGGAAAAATTCGGGAATTGATTTCTGATGAATCCTATCTGGATCCCGTAATAGACATAAGATTCATCAAAGATAATGAGGACTTTGTATATAATTTCAATGTGGAGCACACTCATAAGTACATACCTGAAGGCGCATTCGTGGTGAGCAATTGCAACGGCTGCACTCTAGAAATCTTTGCCTGTTTCAATCCCCGATATGATGTGACAAGATTCGGGATGGAACTGGAATCAAGCGCAAAACATGCAGATGTTTTGATTGTCTCAGGCATAGTTAATAAACAGAATGTGAAAAGGCTGAAAAGGGTATATGACCAGCTTCCTGAACCCAAAAAAGTGGTGGCGGTCGGAGCATGCGCTATCAGCAATGGCTTGTATAAGGGATCATATTCCAGTGCAGGACCTGTGGATAAGGTCATACCTGTGGATGTCTATGTTCCTGGCTGCCCCCCAAGGCCAGAGTCCATAATCGACGGTATAATAAGGTGTCTTGATGATAAAGATAACAGAAAGAATAATGAAGCTTAAAGCGGACAGACTGATAAGCATAACAAGCATTCCCCATGATGGAAAGAACACGCTTTACTATCATCTATCTTATGATGGAAAGCATGAAATCAGGGAATTCAGCATTGATGTTCCAAAGAATCAAAAGGTGGAAACCCTGATAGGTGTCTATAAGAACGCCATCCTTTTGGAGGCAGAAGTGACAGAGCTCTTTGGCGTTTATTTCGAAGGAAATCCGCGAAGCGGAAAAAGGTTTCTTCAAGCAGAAGGAAATGAGGCGGAGGCCAGAAAGGCATTCACAGGAAAAACCTGCCCTGGAGGTAATCTCTAATGCACACTACAACTTTCCCCATTGGACCACAGCATCCCGCATTGAAAGAACCAATATATCTCAAGCTGACGGTGGATGGCAGCTATATCTGCAAGGCAGAATTCAATCTTGGTTATGCTCACAGAGGGGTTGAGAAATGTGCCGAGGGCCAGCTTCCTGATGCTGCTCATCATGCAGTGCAACGGACTTGCGGCATCTGCTCGCAATGTCACTCGATGGCATTCCTCAATGCCACCGAGCCTTTAATAGAAAACCTTGAGATCACTCAAAAAGTATATTTGCAGAGACTGATCGTATCCGAAATGGAAAGGGTGCATTCCCATCTCCTTTGGGCTGGCCTGATGGCTCATGAAATCGGTCTTGAGACTCTGTTCATGTATTACTGGAGAGAAAGGGAAAAGATTCTTGATGTCTTCGACGAACTCACAGGAAACAGGGTACATCATTCGGCAGACCTTGTTGGCACTGTGAAAAGGAGCTTCGGGAAAAAAGAACTGGATTTCATGATCGAAAAAATCGATGATGTTGAACCGAAGGCAGAGGAACTCAAGGACCTTATATCCGGGAATGAAGTAGTCAAGAGCAGATATATCTCCCATGGAGTGATTAGCAATAAAAGAGCTGAGGAGCTTGGCCTTGTCGGACCTGTGGCAAGAGCGTCAGGAATAGATAATGATGTCCGCAGGAATGATCCATATATGGCATACCGGCTGGATGAACTGAAGGTAAAGACTGTTGTCAAAACAAAGGGAGATGCATATGCCCGATGCATGGTAAGGCTTGATGAAATCCCTGAAAGCATGAGACTGATAAGAAAGGCGGCAGACATGATAGATCCGAATGAGAATGTTCCTGATAAACCCACATATTTCATAAAGGACGCCAAAGGGAGGGGACGGTCGGAAGCTCCACGTGGAGAGAATTTTCATTTTATAAGTGTGAAAAAAAACAGGATGGAAAGGATGAAGCTGAGGACGCCAACTCTTGCCAATCTGGTGGTCTATTCAGAAATACTCGAAGGAGAGGATATAACAGATGTGCCTGTGATAATCGCAAGTCTTGACCCCTGCATATCATGTATGGAAAGGGTGGCGGTAATAAAAGAAGGACGCAGGGAGATATGGAACAGTCATGAACTTTTTGCAGGTAAGAAACATGATTGAAATACTGTACTCCATCTTGCTCATACCTCTTGCTCCCATGCTGGAGGGTGTCAGGAGAAAGATTGTCGCAAGAATGCATAATCGGATCGGGCCTCCGGTAATCCAGCCATTCTATGATATCCAAAAGCTATTCTCAAAAAAGGCATTCGAGAAAAAAAATATCATATTCAATATGGCCCCCTTCCTGGCGCTTCTCTGCTCAGTCTCTCTTCTGATTTTCATCCCTTTTTCCATCATCGGGTTCGATTTCGATTTCCTGGTCCTTGGCTATATATTCATATTGATAGACACCCTCTATATCCTTGGTGCTGTATCCAGCAGATCCCCATTCTCGGTATATGCCAGTGTAAGGGAACTTCTTCTCATGTTGGGATATGAAATTACATTCCTGATCGTAATCTCACTCTTTTTCTATTCAACTGGTGCAAACAGTTTCTCGGGTTATGAGGAAGAATTCATGTTCCTGAAGATGCCAATATCTTCGATACTCCTGCTGTTCACCGCACTCATCATACTACGCATAACTCCTTATGATGTCATGAGCGCTAATCCCGAAATCTCGGCAGGGTTCTTTAGTGAGTATTCTGGAGGACAATTGGCGATTCTTGAACTGGCCGAATGGATAAAGGATATGACGGTGTATATTCTCATCGGTTTTCTGATTATAGGCAAAGCTTATGCATTGGTTTTGGCACCACTCTTCATGATTTTCTATGCCATCATGCTGACAAGCTCTCCAAGATATTCCACAGTAGCGACAGTCCGGACATTTCTGTTGTTGGCCATTTTGGCCTTCATCAACATTTTCATACTGGTGTGATACATGGCTTCGATGATAACAAAGGTGATAATGAGCATATTCAAAAAGCCCTTCACAAAGGATTATCCCAAGAAGAAAAGCAAGATTTCTGTGAATTACAGAGGAGTAATTCATGTTGATCAGGAAAAATGCATAGCATGCAGATTATGCGAAATAAATTGTCCAACCAATGCCATTGTTGTGGACAAAGAAAAGAAGTATGCTGTCGTTGACCGAAGCCTCTGCATATCATGCGGACTCTGCTCCGAGGTATGCCCTGTCAATGCCATCTGGTTCTCAAATGATTGTGAGACCGCAAGGAAAGATAAAAAGGACTTCAAGAAACAGCTGTCAGGCCCGAACCCAAATAAAGGTGAAAAATGATGTGGAATCACAAATTCAAAACATTCCCTGAAGCAAGGGATGTACTTTCTGGACTGGAAATAGGATATGTTGAATTTTCAGACGCATATGTAAAAATAAAGAATGAAGAAGCAAAGCAGATTCTGGATCAGGGCATGGAGGATGCAAGGAATAGATTCTCATCCATTGATGAGATAAAAGAGAATCCTGATGTAGGATCGATCAGGAAGCTATTCAGAAAAGTGGGCCTTGATCCTGATAAAGAGGTACCATCAGGTGAAATGCTGATACGAAGAGCCATTTCGGGAGAGGGTGTCCCCTTCGTGAACAATGTAGTCGCAATAAACAATTATTTATCCATGAAAAGCGGGTATCCCTGCGGGGTGTATGATTCTGACAATATTAATGGAATGATCAGATTTTTCATCGGAAAAGAAGGAGGGTGTTATATCGCTCTTGGCGGAAGAATGAAAAAGACAGACAATCAGCTCCTTCTAAAGGACGATATCTCTATTTTCGGTGGTGCAACTGCCGATTCCCAGAGAACTGCGATAAGCAAGCATACTAGGAATATCCTTATGATAATCTATCATCCTGAAGGTGCATCGGATGAAGTTTTTGAAGACATCATGGAAGAAGCCAAAGAGAAGGTGCCCCTTGTTGCAGAGTGCGAAGTGGGTGAATCAGGAATTTATGAGTGTGGAGAGACTGTTAAGATCAAATCCGGGTAGGATTTATCATCAGATGACCATATTCTTGATCCTGCCGGTTTCAGCCAGGCTCACGCCGGTATTTACCATTAGGGCTTTACTGAAGGGATGAAGTCCTTCGCTCTTCCTCCAATACCGCCAAATAAAGTTCTGAAAAAATCCGTCTGACCACCAGCTTTATCAATTAACTTGACTTCGCCAGATTAGAATAAAGAAGGTTGTCTGTTTTGTCTTTTTGGGC
>CAYVTJ010000005.1:0-21033 GCA_964454475.1 Microcaldota archaeon
GCTACCTATTGTGAAGGTTACGTTCTGTTTTTTCACGTTCATCACTGATTGAGCAGACGTAATCTTCATTTTAAACTGGCGAGGTTAGGTTATCAAAAAAGACAAAACAGACAACCTTCTTTATTCTAATCTGGCGAAGTCAAGTTTCTTAGGGCATAACATCCTTGGTCCCCAGCATATCTCCGATCATATTGCCCACCACATTTGTCAGCACTATGACTATCGCAGCGATGAGAAGATGTTCACCAATTACCTTCCAGGATCCTACGCTTTTCTCCTTAGCGATCAGATAGCTAAAGACAGCCAGCAAAGAAAAGCCCCATATCATTGCAAAGATGACTGCGATATCGAGATCGAAAAGCAGAAGCGGAACGATGAATGTGAGAGTGAAGAAGGATTTTGTGAAAAAAGTGGAAAGCGTGGATTCCCATACCTCTCTACTGTTGGCTTTTTTAGATTCTTCGGAAATATGGATTCCCAATGAATCCGAAAGTGAATCAGCGATTGCTACAGTGATGATGCCTCCGATAACCACCGCCTGGGAATGGGTTCCGGCAGTCAAGCCGGCCATCATGCCCAAAGTAGTTATTATCCCGGAAGTAAGGCCGAAACTGATCCCTGTTCTGAGAGAGCGCTTCAATTTCATCTCAAACCCCCTTTATGGTGAGTATTCCCTTGTCGGTCCTGAAAAACTCGTAATCCTCTGAAAGATATAACTTCTCCAGTTGGCTCCCTGCCTCTTTTATCATATCCACTATGTCTCCCTTGGGAAGATCCTCATAGAGATATGCCATGGTATACTTATAACCTCTCCTGTGAGCTTCTTTCTCTCTTTCCCTCAGCAGGATTCTCCTGATTCCCCTGCCTTCATAAGCCAGAAGAACTGCAGGATCCTCGATATAAAGAGCATTCGGTTCATCGCCAGTGATCACCTTTCTCTCGAAATCAAGATATCCTGGCCAGGACAATCCCACCCCTATTATCATCCTGTTTACATGAGCTCCAAAACTCATGCCAAAATCCACTATTTCCATGACTTCCTCTTCGGTGACATCGAAAGCGCACTTTTTCATGACCTTGAGAGTATCCTCAACATCTTCAAGATCAAGACGTTTGACTTCCACCTGGTCCTCATCAAGAAGATGGAGAAATTTTGGAGCGCCGCTTTCTTTCTTCGCAATCTCTTCCTTTTCCTCTTTTTTCTGAGCTAATGTTTCCATCCGAAGCTACCTACATGAACCTTGTTCCACATACAGGACATCTTGTGGCGAAATAATCTGTCTTGTGTCCGCATATAGGACATACATAGCAAGTTTTATTAGGTCTTTTCTTCTCCGGCTTGAAACGATGGTAACATTTTTCGCATTTCTCTGCATCAAGGTCATTCATATGTCCGCATTTGGGACACTTCCTCCTGAACATGCTTTTGATGCGGACTCCGCAATTTGGACATCTCTCCATGCTGAGATCTATAATCTCGCCGCAATTTGGACATTTCTTCTCAACCGATTTCCTTTTTTTCTTGAAAAGATTACCAAAAAGATCAAATAAGCCCATTAATCTTCACCCCCGATTAAATCGATTGGAATTGCCCCTCCCATTATCCCAAGGGGAGAAACAGGCTCGTGATCAGATGGAAGATGCTCGCCCTCAAGAAAAGTACAATTTACATCATAATCCTTGACAGGAAGCTGGTATCCGCAGAATGCAGTCTCTTCTGTGGAAAGACCTGAACCAGTCACCCCGCAGTCCATGTCCTGATTTCCACTCTCTGAAAAGACCATGGGACGATTGACTGAATGCGGTACGATTATCTTTGCATAGGAAAGATAATTTTCCTCTCCATTCTCTGCAAGGATACAACATTTTTCGGGTTTCTCAAGCCCTCCCAGGACATCGGCATAAGCCGAACTCACTACATCAGAACTCTCATAACGCCTTGTCTCTATTGAACCATTTGTATAATGATAATCACAGACAAAGAGCCCGTCAAGATCGCTGCACAGTTGGCAATTGCCTGTTTCCGGTTTTACAAGGGTGTTGTCAGGACAGCGGACATCACCTATTTCTCTGGATTCATAAGCGCATTCAACGCCATTGTCGCATTTGACTGCTTCGGGGAAATCGCACATGCCATATGCTTTCTCCAGAGAGGTGCATTCTGTGCAGTTGACCCTCTCTTGCTGGATCATTCCTGTAAACATCGCTGTTTTAGGTGTCTGGGTCATCAGATTGCCGGCCTGCTCAAGAGCACAGAATTTTTCCCCTTTTTCTCCGATGCCTCCAGCAGTATCGACGAGGCCTGCATCCGCACCTACACCAGTCAGCCCTCCTGCAACGCTAAAATCAGTCCTCACCGGTTCGAAAACTATCCCATAAATCCCGGATTTAACCAGCATATCCTGATTCATCACTATTGTCTGGAAAAGCGTATCATACGTTGTCTTGCCCCAGCTCCCTCCATAAAAATCAGATTCGCTCTTGGATACTGAAAAACCAGTTATCACTGTGGGCTTGCCTGATCTTTCAAGAGATACCTTTGAATATGATGCCATATCATTTACTACCTCGCTTGCCATCTCTCCGGTAGTATTGCTGTCATAACGATCATGTTCGATGCCCCAAATCGGATCATAATCATCTATGGCGATCATATCTACCATCATATTCATCCTCGGATCTGCGAAAAGGGCATCTATGCCTTCTCTAAAGGTATCATTGTCCTCTGCCCTTATCGCGACTGCGGTCATACATCTTGGACAACGGAGCCTGATCTTGCTGGCCCTGTCCATTACAGTCTCCTGGTCGATTTGGCTGGGAATCTCAGTATGATCAATGTTTTCTACAATAACTATCATCGCGCCTTTATTGTCAAGGAGAGCATCATAATCGGTATGCTCCCAGTAATCCTCTTCCGACATGTCAAGAATCGGTTGAATTCCGGATCTCATATATATTTCAAGCTTCTCCTTCATGAATGCTGCTTCCGGCCGGGTGATAGCTGAGACCTGCTCCTCATTGAAAAAATTATAATCATATACCGAGATATCCCTCAATTTGTCGGATCCGCATTTGATTCCATGTGCTGATGGAGCACACAGGGGACCATTATCAACTAGGCGCGATGACTCCAGGTCTATGCGTGCTAAAGGTAGATAGTAATAACTCAGCTCAGGTTCCTTTTCAATCTTTTGTTTTGCCAGTGTGGAAACTGTACAGGGATTGCACCAGCCGAATGTCTTGATCTCGGGAAGACCATTACTGTCAAGAACACAGCTCCCAAGCCTTTTATCACCATTCCTGTCAAAGAAGAGTGCAACCTCATTTGCAGTAAGAGCGGTATAATAAGCATCACTATCTCCTGGATTGTTCAGTTTTAGATCATCACTGCTACTTCCCGAATATGATTCGGGGGTTTCCTTATCCAGGAGGTTTCTTTCAAGATAAACATCAAGCGGGCTTGTCATGAACTTCGCATCATCGGTGAAAACGCCATCATCCATGTCACCTCTTTTTAATGCCACTATCCAAGGGACTGAAGTCAATACGATATCACCATCGACCATCCTATCTCCGCTATCAGGATCAGAAGGAGCATTCCTCAGATTTTCGATTCTGTTTTCGAAGTATGGCAGGAAACCAGCCATCAGCCTGTCGAAATTGTTTACTGTATAGGTAGTACCATCCGGATCCTCGACAAATCTTATGATGGGATCTGTTGGATCTTCTATGGACACAACAGTATAGTCTTTATTTACAGGATATCCATCGACAGTGGGTTCTTGTGAAAGATCGCATGCATGATATAAGTATGTATCCTCAAGTTCTTCTTCTCCCAAAAGAGCATAGCCAAGAATGGTGAAATTTTCTGTTTCATAGTCTGAACCAACAATAAATCTTCCTTCATCCCCCATAGCCAGCAACTCGGATCCAGTGAATTCCACATTATCCCGTGAATCCTCCCCAAATTCACCGAAAAATTCTATCTTCGCAACAGGAGGATATGAGAAACCCACGCCTGATGCATAGGGCTGATAGCATTTCTCTGCATCTTCTTCAAGATAATAGCCATCAGGGCAGGGTTCGGAAGATTCCACCTCAGCATACTCTACATTGTATCCAAAATCCTCGGGAAGTGAGCTCAATTCCAAGCTTCCTTCAAAAGCGTCTTTTTCTTTGAGATAACCGTCTTGGTGCCCTCTCCATCTGGGATATGCCTCTTCATCTTCTAGATCCACCAAGTTATACCAGCCTCTTCCAGTGATGTCTGTCCATTCCCATCTGAGTTGGCATGCATGAGCCTTCCCCCAGCTATTGTCCTCGTAACTAGCGCTGTTCTCGAATCTTTTATCTGGAGATACCCCCGAAAACTCACACCTGCAAGCGTCGGCAAGTATGTCACAGATCCACTCTCCATCTAGATTTCTACATCCATCCGCAGTGGAAGTATCTTCATAACACCATTTTTCTCCACAACAACCATAAATGTCTTCTGATGCAACATCATCCTGGTTTACAAAATCATCATAATCATAGCTGTCTAGATCTATTTTCATCAGCCAAGGCGTAAATCTCGCTGATGCGAACTCTCTGCTATTGGCACTATCATCAAAATCAACTGTCGGCATGCAGATTATCCTGTCATTTCCAAGATTGTCATGCTCAAGCGTGCATGATGCAGAAACCTCATCCCAGGTATTGGAATTACTGGTATTATCTCCTGCAAGAAGTAGCCCTCTATTGTAGAAACTAGTATCACAATCACCAGAATAACAATCCACCATGCCTGCATCGCACTCGAACGGAGCCCTCCCCCCCTCTCCTAAAACGTAATCGGAATAAGCCAAAGCCAGTTCCTTCCTGTAATAATCCTTGTCTATCTTTTTGTAATCGATAAATCTTCGCAGATTATCCTCATCAAAACCAAAGCTGAATATTTCATCGACATTCCCTTCGATATCAATATTCGTGAACTGCTTAAACTTGTATCCATAATGGTCCGGATCGGTGATAGAATAATCGAAATCCAATCCACCTACCTCGGATGTAAAGCCTGTCGTCTCACCTAAATTGGAATAGCCAAACTGAAATGGCGGGGGAACATCCTCTGAATCAATGAGACAGTCGATATTCATATCCAGCGGGTTATACTGTCCGTCCGGCCCAAGATAATTCATGTATCTATCGACTCGAAGGCTCTGGCTTCCAGTAGTCATGCTCGGCATACGTACTCCGCAATATCTGTCTGAAATAGGAAAATAATATCTGTACTGATCAAACTCCTGGAAATCTTTCCCAATCCCTATGCGGAAAACATTTATCTCGGAATTCGAATTCTTCATCGTATTCCTCAATCTTGTATCCATGTCCAGGAATCTGCATTGCGCTTCATAGAAATTCTTTGTATGCTCCTCCTCGGTCTCAGGGGGGACCTGATCAGTCGCATCATCAGCGCTTGTGAATCCAGGGGCGAGGCGCGGAGTAAACTCAAAATCACCGCAGACCATCGCTCTGCAATCGGGATAGAAACAATCTCCCAGCATGTCTTCAGTGCATATCGGTATGAGATGATATTCGCCATCTTCACCAGTCAAACCATTTATCGATACATTGCAATGGCCATCCGTCCCTCTGTCGCTATCATTGCAACTGTCTGTGAATTCCGAAAGATCATAATATTCGTAGTCAGTCATATTGTACAGCATACATATGCTATCCACTGTGGCATTGTCTTTCTTGCAGCAACCGAGCTGTTTGGCAGGCTCAATACAGCCAAGGCTGAGGAAAAGGACAAGGAGCATTGCCGGAATGATTACATTTCTGGGATTCATCATATCACTTTCGATACCATTCTTATCAGGGAAGCGCTATCCCCCTGAAGGAGGTTCATCATATAGCCTATAAAGGTGAGGGTGATGAAAAGGGACACAAGAGGGTGTAATATGAGCGACACATACGCTTCGGATAGAGCACCTTCTATTGAATCCATCCGTATCATTTCCGTACCTCCAAAACCAGATGTCTCAATGGCATTCAATATGGTGACAGAACTCGACATCGTTGGATAGCAGAAATTATTTTGATCCCCTTCTGAAGGCTCATCAGGCAGGGGTATGCTTACGAATCCTGGATCCAATAGGATATAGACTATTGGAAATACGAAATAGAACCCGATAGCAAGTGCCATGAAAAGAGCCCCGAGCCCTCTTGTGAAATGAAATGAACGCAATAATATCCCTATGGGAAGGAAGAACGCCAGCATGTTCTTTTTGATATAAAGAACCAGGAAAGCCTGGGCATTGAGTGAGATCAGTAACATGGTAGCAAGATTGTTTGATATCCTGCAGGTTTCAGTAAAGCTAAAGAGTGTCCCGGACCAGTCCCCTTTCCACACAGTTATCCCCAAAAGGCTGACCATCATCCCTACACCATAGAAACGGTTTCGGACTGTGTCCCCCACAGATCCGACATGGAAAGACTCCTGGACATCTGCTATATTATGGGCCTTATCCTGTATCCTGCATCTGATTCCGTCAAGCGCATCTTCCATCACACTTTGATCCCCGCCCTGGCTGATTCTTATATTTTCACCATCGCAAGCAAGATCACCATGTATCAGACCTTCCGAAAGTTCCATTGCGCTTCCCACGAGAGAGACGAGGAATATGGCGATGAATGCTGTAGCGGCAGCCTGGAGCATTTCTGATTTCGCATACCTCTCCAGGCTTTCTATCTTGGCGGCCCTTGCGAACATGAGTATCAGATTGTGCATCAATATCGAGACTATAACTGCTGCAATACAAAGCGGGAGCCATATGGTTTCCCAATTCTCCCCCCCTTCGCCATAATATGATGCTACAGAAAACAGCAAGTCCATCATCAAATCATCCTCGTTATCTTACTTAAATCTATTTCCTCGCCCAGCATCCTCGTCATGTATACTATGCTGGCTATAGTTCCAATAAGGGCAAGCGTAGGCAGGAATACTGCAGCTATGAATGCACTCGCGCAGAACCTCATCACCCTTACCGGTTGTCCGCCATCTGGGAAATAGGATTCCTGGAACCACTCTTCACCACGTGGAAGCATCAATTGCAGGGAAGCGAGAAGTGCCCATCCGGTTCCTGAACTGCTTCCTTCCTGATATCTGGTGGAACCTCTCTCATAGAACTTCCGTTCCATGTTCCGGTATTCATAGAGGAAATCCCCTGCATCATCGTCAGATTCACCTGGCGCATAAACAGGCCTGTCCAGAAGCACATCTCCAGTCATATAAAATAAAGACAGGATAAGCGGGTAGATGAGAAGGAAACAGATGGAAACTGCCATCAGAAGAGAACCGAACCCTCTCATATATGGCATGGAACGGATGAATATCCCAAGAGGAAGGAACAGGAATACGAAGCCCCGGTAGACATAAACCAGAAGGAACAGGAAACTAAGACAACTGATATGCGCCATGAGCATGGAATTGAAAAAAAGATTCATTGCCCCCATACCCGCGCCAAATGCACCAAAAGGCTGCCCCCGGGTTCCGGAATATCCAAAGAAACATCTGAGAGCACCGCAAGAGAATACACTGGTATAGCTAAGGACAGTGTATCCTTCAAGATGAAAGCGCGCGACCGACATAGCATTATGAGAGTAGTAAGCGGCCTCGACAAGATAGGTCTCGGCAGCATCATAGATGGAGACATCCTCCACCGAAGCCGGCGGTTCTATTTCGAAAAGGCCCATGAGTTCAACCACATCTATGGCGCAGAAAGTATTGATCAAAGAACCCAAAAGGACCACCGTGGAAAGGGATATGACCAACTGAACTGCCTCCGTCTTTGCCCAAAGGGTCGCTTTCGGGTTGTTGATGAGCCTGCCCAGCATCAAAGAAAGGCCTATGATAATGGCTGTTATCATTGCCGCCATTCCGGCAAGAGGAAGCACAGTTCCATCAAGGAAAGAAGAGAATTCGGATGAGATTGCTCCTGCTTCACATATTCTTGCTACCATCATATCACCTTGGTCAGAGCAGTAACATCGACCTCAGCACCTGCCAAAGATGTCAACGCCCTTAAACTGCTTATGAACATCAACAATGCTATCACTGGTCCCAGTGTCCCCTTGATCAAGACGACAAATACATACTTTTTCATATCTCCGCGAAGCTGGTTGTATACTCTTTTTGCCCTTTGCATATTGTTTAACTCACCGCCTGCAGGAAGAGTGCCCGAGATCTCAGGTTCGCATACATACTCCTCATCTATGCTGGAAAGGCTTGCCGCCAATTCCCCATCATCGGTATAATTATCATTTATATCTTCACCCACCCATCCAAGAGTCTGCTCCGGATCATCCCCGTATGAAATGAAATTCTCTGCCATCATATCAACAAGGATTATGCCTAGCGGGAGCATGATGTGGGCCGAAATAGCGAAAGCGATTAGCAGGCCTCCGGCCCCTCTTGTGACCTTCAGGGTTCTCAAGATTATCCCTGCAGGAAGAAGGAGGACCATTGCATACTCTCCGGTTATCTCGATAAGCTTTCCGACTGCTGACAACTCGCCTAATGCGAAACCAACTATTGACCCTGCCATGGATATGGGTGGATTGAGCATGGAATAGCCTCCACATCCTGTCACAGTGTAACCAACCATCATTATAGAACATCTGAATGTCTTAGAGCTTTGGGACGCAACCCAATTGCCCCTATCAAGGAGATTCTCGAAATAGGTCCCCAGTATGCCGATTGTCTCCTCTATGCTCACCAGCGCATTCCCCTGGAGAGTATCCTCCCCGCCAGTGAAAGAGAGATTCTGGGATATGATATCCAGGACGCTGTTGGAACCGATGAGAATGATGATAAGAAATGCCGCGGCGATTACCTGGTAAAGCTCTTCCTTGGCCATCATTTGAAGTTCTCTTATCTGGAAACCCATCCCCACCATGAAAATGATCGCCAAAATCCCGATAGATGTCATGATGGCAAGGCCTGCTAATGACTGCCAGGAGGCGAACGCCAGGGGTACCAAAAAAACCATCATCAAAGCCAGCTTCCATCTCATCAAAACACCTTCTTCAATCCCGGAATCGTCACATCCCCTCCCAATATCGTGGAGAACCCTTTAATGAACACTATCGTGGCCATGATATTGAAAAGAGGCAACAGATAGGCAGGGATAATATATTTGGAAACGCTCACTATCGGACCTCTTCCAATCAGCCCATCCTCATCAGCTTCAGTATAATCACCAGGCGATTTGGCTGGAACCTTTTTGCTCGGCTCGCAGAGCGATCCGCAATCAGTAACAACTGGCGGATTGTAGGTATATGTCTCCTTGGTGAAAACACAGCCTTGGCACGTGCTGAAGGGAATCTCCGCCCTATTATGGGCGTCAAGAGGACAATTTTCAGGAGAACAACTATCTTCGAGATAGGTATCCGGAATCGAAGGAGCCATTATCCTGCGCTCTTCCGGGCAACCAGAGCAATTCCCGGTATCAAGCTCTTCGATGTATTCCATGTCCACTTTGCAGGTATTTGGACAGCCCTGACAGGCCAGGCTGAATTCCCATGTGCTGGGATCAGCATCATCATAGCCCTCTGCAAAGCATTGTTCGGGCAGCTCTCCCATATCGGCATTTTCAAGCCTGCAGATTTCAGGACATCCATTGCAGAGATCATCACAAGCACCATATTCAGGAATCACAGATACGCACGATTGGTATGGATTATAGGTATAACTTCCATCCTCCTGCTCTTCTGAACCTGTGGGGCAATCTGCCGCCCATCTGCACTCCTGAACCGAACCGGAATCACCAAGATCATCGCCATGATCTATGAAAGGTCTCCAATCGGGATCATCATACTTTGCGAGCCTGCAATCAAAACGGGAATCAAGACAACGTCCCTCATCACAATTGTTTTTCATCGGCGGTATCATTTTACATTCTTCAGGGCATGCCTCATACTCAGGATCATCTCTGGCACCAAGATTCACCCGCTCTGTCTTGCACTCGGCAGGAAGCTCAGCGCAGATTCTCTGAGTCTCAGGATCAGCACAGTCGGGCAGGGAATAGGAGTAGGGAAGCTCTCTGCACTGGGTCGGACAATCCTCTTTGCCATCACTATCATTCAATTCACCCCCTATCTCATGATAACAACTGTAGACTGTTCCGGTGTATTCATTCCCTTCCTCATCAGAACCGCTTGCCTGGGCAGATTTATTATCGCCTGTGGCTATGTTTCTTCCAATCTCGTAATCCTCATCACTGAAGTATTCATAAACCTCCTTTGTTTCCTCCAGTTTGACGGCAACGGCCGTGGCCGAGGCTTTGTAGTAGGCATAGGGTGGCGACTCTTTACAGACAGGGGGACAGCCCTGTGCCGCATCCTCTACAGCTTTATCTCCTGTGATGGTCATATCGAGTGTCATCCAATCAAAGACGTACATCATGGGGAAAACAAACATTAATCCTGCGGCGATGGCAATCAGCAATCCACCCATCTTACGGGTTATAAAGAACGTTCTTGCCACTATCCCCAGGGCTAATATCACAGGCCCCACTTTGAAGCAAATCTGATCGACAAAGAACTTCTGGGAATGCAAAGAGGAGAGTATGGATGTCCAGTACTCGAAAAGAATCTTGTTCATATCGACATCCAGCATATATGTGGGTGCAAGCGGCATGTTGAATCCTGCCATGAGACAATAGAAAGTTATGCAGTTTATGCCTGCCCGCCTCCCCATCCAAGCTGCAGCGACCATGTTGTTTTGAAGAACGTTCTTCGCACCGTTCTTTGCAGAATCTATCATGTCAGGGAGATATCCATGTTCTGAGACGACCACTTTGTGAAGGCAGGCTTCACCAACCGTGCACTGGAGACCTCCGATATCGGCAGTATTTACCATGATGAGAACCATTGAATCAAGGAATCCGATGACCAATATGAGTATAATGATAAGAATCGCATTGGCAAAAATCTGACCAAGCTCGGTTCCTGCCCAGGCCATCAGTTGGGGCATATCAAGGGCTTTTGATATCATGTAAGCCAATGCTACAAGGACCACTGAAAGCATTAGAGCCATAACAGCTATAGATTGCCAGCTAGACACGAGTTCTATCGAAGTTTCCTCAAGCATGCGCTGGAAAGAAGTGCTAACATTGCCCAGCTCCTGGCAGGTACCTGAATCTGATTCTTCCGCTATACGATCACAGAACTCTCCAGGATCGCAGTCAGTATCGCTTTCGCATGAGTCCCCTGTCTCTGCATTGACAAAAGAGGCAAGGCATACAAGCGCCATCAGTAGAATAAAGATATGTCTAAACGTCATCCTATCACCCTGAAAGCCTTGGCAAGCGAACCTATGAATGCGACTACAAGCGCTATCATCAGATTGGGAAGCAGAAACGCAAGAGGGACAAATCTGGCGAGCATCCAGAAACCATACGTATTCGTGCACGTGGACTGTCGATTGGGTGTCGTAAAGTCTTCATATCTCCAGCAGGAATAACCATCCGCGACATTATCGCAAATGGCATCATAGTAATGCAGGGGTTCGCCTCCTGTGGAAAACTCCGCTGACACCTCCCTATAGCAATCCTCCTCTGCAAGAGAAGCATCGACCATCAGAAGATTAAAGGTATAGAAATATGGAACTAAGATATATATGCCAAGAGCCAAGGCAAGAATGGCATTGCCCATCATCCGGGTCGGCGGGAGAACCCTTAAGACAAACCCAATCGGCACTATCCATGCGATGATATTATTATTGATGAAACCAAGGAGCAACTGCTGCATGGACATGCTCACAAGGATAGGAATAAGGAACATATTCCACACAGTATTGTATTGACTGGAGATCACCCTTTTGTACGAGGCTATCACTGCTGTATAAGTATCGAACAGCGGGATTGATATGCTCATCGAGAGGGTGGACCACATAAGGTTGTCGATATATCCATTTACGTAATAATCCGTGGTCTGTTCAGCATCTCTCTTGGCCGAATTAAGAAAACATGTGGAAACTCCGGCTATCGTGGATTCAGAGCTATAACAATCTGAAGATGCGCCTATTTGTTCAAAAGCGCTCTGGAAGAAGGAATCCATTACCTGGCAGGAAAGAAGCAGGATACCACTGAAGCTAACAATTATAACCAGGGAAAAACCAAGATGATACAGCTCATCCTTCGCGAATACCAGGAACCTGGGATTGCCTGTTAATTTCCCTGCCATATACGCGAGCGAAATTAAGATGGTGGTCAGGACCAGAACTACTCCTAAAAGAGTGGCCTGATCCCCCAGAACCACCTCTGTCGCACTTTCAGTGCACTCCAACGGATGGCTAATGGAAGCAAGAAGAAGGAATCCAAAAACAACAAGAAGGAGTTTCATCAGACCAGCCTCTGTATCCCTGCAAGATACCATTCGCCACCAAGTGCGGTGGAGATGCTCTTAGCACCTGTAACCGTCAGAATCGCTATCAATATGAAATCAACATAGAGGAGAAGTGTCAGATTGTTCACCTCTGTTAGGAAGGGGTAAAGAGTCTCGAAAACAGCATTGGGCCACCCTTCGGAAGCCTCGGTTCCTACCCCGGCATCTGCTTTTGCCAGCCAAAGTATGAGCACTGTCGCGTGGGCAAGATAGAAAAAATTGGAAATCAACGGATATACTGAATTCTGAACAATCTGCATGCATGCATAGTATCCCGGAGGATACGCAAATAGAACCGGCAAGCATACTACTGCCGCAAAACCAAGATCGGTCATTCCAAAGATGGTTCGCATAGTATCGCTACCACAGAAAGGCTCTGCAAACGCCATTGCCCAAGGATTCGCATCCAGATTATCTTTCTCTCTCTGGGATAGACTCGCTTGTGGATAATCAACAACATCTCCATTGACCACTCCGACAAGAACCAGGGAGAGTGGAAGCAGAACAATCGCTCCGAGAGAGATGCCGATAAGGGTATTCCCTATCTTGCGTGTGAAAGGGATGAGCCTTGCACAGAAAGCAAGGGGAAGGACGATAGAAGGAACAACCACTGCAGAGAACTTCAATATCAATAGAACACCCTCATAGATGAACATGACATTGACAAGCGCGCTCGCTGCCAAACCAAGACTGCTTATCATGGGAGCGATTCCTGCATAAGGCGTGGTCGAATAATTCAGAACAACATACCAAAGAGCCACGGATATTCGCGGCATATAAGTAGCGCCCATTCGCACTTTCGCAGCAGAAACCACAATGTCCTTGTAGGCTCTATCAACACCGTTGTTAGCATCTGTGAGGATGGATTCGACCTCATCGATGGCAATCTGCATATAATTATCTTCACCGCTGATCGCCACGGTTATCGAATTGGAAGCCGCAAAAGCACTCGATATTATGATGACAAGAATCACGCCTGCAATAAGTTCCCTTAACTCAGTCTTGACCCATGCTTCCAGTTTTGGATCTGACAAGGCAGTAGCAACCATATGAATAAAAGCCAGAACAACTGCCATGGTAAGGGCTATTGCAGGTACAAGCGGCATGAAGTCCATATATTGTGCAAATGAGAATCCTGCCAAAAGCAAGAGTAATAGCAATACCTTCCCAGGAAGCATGATAGATTCTCTTAGTCAAACATTTAAATGTTAGCTCCTGATTAGAAATATGACAAGATTGCCAGGTATTTCCAAGGCATTACTGATTCTATTATTTGCTTCAATAGGTTTAACGGTCGCCGCTCCAGCGGACGAAACATCTCCGGTGTTTGAAGAGATGCTGGAAAGAGTAGAAGCTGGAAGAGTCGTGGTTCCATTGAGAGGGACCGATCCCGAGGAATGCGTGGCATGTGAACTTTCCGCGACAGCCCCTGCAACCGACATGATACTCACAATGGACGAACTCGAAAAAGAGGTGGGGATAGTCCTGTATTATGAGAATGAAAGCGCCTCACCAATCAGACAACCTATCGAGGATGCCATGATAGTTATTGAGGCATACAACGAATCGATGAAGGAATTCTGGAGATTATTTACTGATGAGAATGGAGAGGCGGAGTTCAACTTTGCAGAATACGCAAATGGAAGCGCAACATTCAAGATCCTCTACTGCCCATTCTGCTGTCCTTTGGATGCTCCTAATGAATGGTGCGGATGGGAGGAATGCCTGGCTATGGCATCGATGGAAGTATCGCCAGGGGCGATGCCCGAAGATATTCCCGAAGCTCCGGGAGAGACAGTGCCCTCTGATCTCAATTGCGAAGTCTATCGGCCAGCACTAAAAATATTCGAATATTCCCCTCCGCCCAAGGAACCGGAGGAGACTATACCTGCCCTATGCACAATAGGCATGATCATTTTCGCATTCTTGGGAGGTGCTCTCTATATGTCTGGGAAAAATCCATTCTCAGGCTTCTCGTTAGCAAGACCAATGGTAGGAAAGCACATCAAATACCATGCAAGAGGCAGAGGATGGTCTATAAATGTAGGCTCAATCGTAAGAAATATCCGAAGGGCGAGCCAAGAGCTGAGTGTGGATGAGAAAACCGGAGAAAGAGCAGGCCCAACCAAGATAACTCCATATAGAAGAGGGGTTAACCTGGCAAGAGGACTTGCAGGTTATTCAGCAAGAGGCGCAGTCTCAGGAGGAAAAGGAATGGGTGGAAGAGCTGAGCCAGGAGAAGGGGAAAAAGAAGGGAGAGCTCCTGAAAAATTGAGTGATATTGTTGAATTCAAATTTAGAGAAAGCCAGGCAGCCCTTTTAGGAGGATTGAATGAAGATGGTGAAAGAACCCGTTCAAGAGGTGAAATACGTAGAAATTTCTCCAGGGAAGTATTCAGGGGGTTGAGCTCTCTTTTTCTTGGGATGATAGATCGAAGCAACCTCGGCTATATGATGGGCCTCAGAACCAGCAGTGCGCTGGCATCTTTCCTTGGACAGGATTCGACTCAATTGGCTGCCAGGGCTGCTGCCAGAGATGAAATCGTACGTACGAGAGGGAACTCATTCAGCCGGCAATTGAACCTTAGAGGAGAAACAGAGGAAATTGAAGGACTAGGAACATGTGAGGTAATTGCTCTTGAGGATGGACGAAGGGTAATAATAACCAGAGAACAAGCTCAAGACGCACTCAGGGATCTTGAAGATGGAAGGGCTCCCGTATTAAGATACCATCTCGAAGTTGATGAAGGAGATGGGGTGACCACCCGCTACCACATAAGCGGCGAAACTATGGAAGGAGTCCAAAGGGTGATTACCGAAGGAGAGAATGTAACAATCGCGAACTATGATGTTGATCCTGGAAGCGGGACGTTGACATTGGAATCTCTAAATGTAAATGGTGGGACGTATAACACTACAATGGATACTGAGGGGAATATTGTCTTCGATGGGGGGCGGGTTCCAGAAGGGATGCCTGCTACCTTTGAAATGGGTGAAAGCGGCTTAACAGACTACACAGGTCCGGCAGAAGAATCAGTTGCATCTGCGACCGAACTTGCAGGCACCACCCTCGGAGACAATGGCATGCTTGACATTGACACAACAGGAAGGGATCAGGGGACGTTGGAGAATAAGGATCTAATAACCGAAATCAGGGATGAGGTTAATGAAAATGCAACCTATCAAACCGAGCTTTATAGTGAGGATTTGGGAGAATACCGGGCAACCAGGCGTGGATTCTACGGTCAGGAGGAGGGGCTCTTCTCAGATGATGCTGACATAGAGATTCTGGATCCCAATGCAGGTCTTCACGGAGAAAGAGTGGAAAGAGAGCATCTCCATGAAGGGCAGACCATTCAAATAAGGGATGGGGAACTGGTAAGCAGCAGTCGTCCGGAATTCCAAGATTTATCAGAACAACTAGAAAAAGGGACCCCGCTTGCAGGGCCGGAGGGTGATCGGATTGAACTAGAACCCGGCGAACTGGATGAACTTGATATTGATATTGGTGGACTGCTAGAACACGACCGCGAACTTCCCAGAGATGTTAGGGATGCGGAAGCAGCAAGTCGAAGATTTCAACAAGCAGTCCTTGGGGACACAGCTGAAGATTTTATGTCTGGCCATCCTGACAGCGTCGAAGCATACAATATAGCAATTACAGAATCCAGATCAGCAAGAGAAGACGGACTTTCCGATCAAAGCCGAAGATTTATGAGAGGATTATCCTCACATGATGTGGAAGAAATACAGGAAAGCTCAGTTGAGGGTGCCATTGAAGCTCGTGATCCTGAAGCAATGGAACGTATGAGGGAAACAGCGATGACAGCTGCTTCTGAAGCTTTAGGGAAAGATACCGGAGGGGGTGGGATGTATGGAAGAAGAGAGCAGTTCAACGATGCCTTTGAAGACAGTATGGATGAGCAAAGAGAAGAATATCTCGAGAACCTTGCTTCCGAAGAGCGGACAACTCTCTTCACCCAGGCTGCCCAGTACAGGAGAGAGAGGGCAAGGAATCTTTTCCAACAAAGAGCAGAAGGCATGTTCAGAGCAGAGCACTCTGACAGTCCGCTCAGCAGATTCGGTACAGATATCGCACATATGGATGAAGGTGATGTTGAAACAGGGCTTAGAAGAATGGGATATCATGATGATCAGATAGATGATGCACTGGGTAATTTGGAAGATATTCAGGAATCAGCAAGAGAGTATGTAACAGGAGCAAGCCATGCAACCAGGGATTTCGGTCAAGTCGCATATTCAACTCCTGAAGCAGGAGAAGCATTCCTTGGATTCGTCCCTTCAGCTGAGGAACTGGCGGAACAGGAAGTGATACCCCAAGATGAAGAGGAAAGCAATGAGGAGTACCTCAGTAGAGTGGAGGCGGAAAGAAGAGAGATTGCACAACGGGTAGAAAGAGCTGCATACACTAATGAATATGGGAGAGACGTGACCGGCCAACTATCACCAGAACCCACCGGTCACGAACGTGAGGATAGTGCAAGGCACAGGGCCGAGGTTGCAAGAAGGGGTTCCCTTAGAAGGTCAACAATAGAATTGGCCAATGCCCTTGAAGACACGGCAGAGGAGCATGGCGGAACGTATCAGGATTCAAGAATGCGTTTCCTTTCAGCCTACTCGAATGTGCTTGATGAAAGAACAAACACTTATCGTTCTTTCCTCACTCCGCAATGGCAGGAGGGGGGAGCGATTGTTACTGAAGCATCAGGGGTAATAGAAACACAGGCGGCAACCTATGCAACAAACACTATTGGAGCAGTTGCAAGATACCGGCCGGAAAAAGGTGAAGAAGGACTTCCAAACGAGACGATAGATCAAGCTACAGAATCCATGAATGCATTTTTGGGAGGCCCTCAATTAGCAGGAGAACCTCCTCCATTGGAAGGATTAAACCAGGCGGTGGAAGACACTCAGGAATTTGTAAGGAGGCACAGAGAACGTGATAGAAGGGAGAGGGAGGAAGAAATATCCGAATTTGCAGCAGGCATGACTGGTGCCCGGCCAAGGGAGTCTGAAGAGAGTGAACCTGAATGAGCAGAACCCTTGAGGAAGTTCTGAGGTCAAGGCCTGTCAGAAGGTTGAAGCAGTTGCTCACTACAGGAAATCTGTGGCTTTACATCCTTTCTTTGATAAAGAAAGAGGGCAGGTTGTATGCATATAAACTCGTGGATGAGATAGAAAAGGAATTCCTATTCAGGCCAGGCAAGACTATGATTTATATAGTCCTCTACAAGCTTGAAAATGAGAAACTTATAACCTCAAGCTTTGAAGAAAGACGAAAATACTATCGGTTAACAGAAAAAGGAGAAAATGCACTTCTCACAGCAAAAGAATATTTTGAGATATTATCCAAGAGATTATGATGGTGACCGCCAATGCAACTGATAATCACGGGTACACCCGGAACCGGAAAAACCACAATAGCTAGACTGATTGCGAATTATTTGGGATACCGGCTCTTTGACCTGAAAGGATTTATAACCGATCGCAGGATGTATAGGAAAAATGCAAAGGGAGAGATGATCGTGGATATGCCGCGCCTGAAAAGAACCCTTCCACCAATACTTAAAAGGGAGAAGAATTTTGTTCTCGAAGGCCACATAGCCTGCGAACTCAAGCTTCCTGCAGATGTGGTATTCGTTCTGAGAACCAAACCTCCAACCCTCAAGAGAAGGCTCCTAAAAAGGAAGTATTCAAAAGCAAAGGTCCAGGAGAACGTTATGGCAGAGCTTCTTGACTACTGTACCCAAAGAGTGATCTCGAAATACAAGATGGAACCTCTTGAGCTTGAAACATCAGGAAAGAGCCGTAGGACCTGCAGGAATAAGATATTGGAGGCGATAAGGGAAAGGAAGAAAAAGCTTGATGCAGTGGATTATTCCGAACAACTGAAAAAGCATCTGGGGATTGAAAATGAATGATGAGGCAAGACTGATCGAAGCCGCACTTTTCATAAGCGCCAGGCCAATGTCTCTTGAAGAATTGCGCACATTGACTGGAGTAGGCGCTTTGGGTTATCTCAAGAAAACGATTGAATCGATAGGAAAGGAGTATAATGAGAGGGAAAGCTCGATCGAAATAGTGGAATCGGATGGAAAATATGAGATGCGTATCAGTGGACCATATGCACAAAGAGTCAAACAATTCGCCCAGGATACTGAGATAAGCAAGCCGGCCTTGAGAACACTAGCCTATATCGCAAAGCATGACGGGGTGCTAAAATCAGAGCTTGCAAAAAGGATAGGTTCTGTGATCTATGCTGATGTGAAAGAGCTTTCAGAGGCTGGTTTTGTCAAGCCTAAAAAAGCGGGAAGGACTTCTCAGCTTTTTCTGACCGAGAAGTTTAAGAAGTATTTTGTTCTGAATAGATAAAGAAATCTATTGCTGAGGTCGCATAATCTGGTAGTGCGCCGGTCTTGAACAAGCCTTTTGGACATATGCCTTTATCTGCTCAAAAGGCCCACTCATCTAAAACCATGGGATTTTTCATGGTGGGTCAAGAAAACCGGTCCCATCGGGATTGCAGGTTCAAATCCTGCCCTCAGCGTTTATTCGCCCCATAGGATTTAATCTTGAAGCCACTCATTTCAATGGGTGGTAGTTCACTCGATCATTGGGAAGAATTGCCATGAACAATCAAATGTTTGTGTTTGGAATCGACTGTCATGGGGATTCCTGCAAGCTCTCCTGCTTTCTGAACAATGGGCTTCTGCATATCCGACCTTCGGATGAAGAAAATTTCAACATCATATTTACTCAGGATGAATTTCCTATTCCGGTAGGCTAGATTATGACAAACACCATCGGCAAAAGGCTTTCCATCAGGTTCCTTCTCAAGCCAACCAGGAATCTTGAAATCATCCTCCACGAACACGATGAAGTCAAAATCAGAAAAAAGACTCCCTCTGAATCCAGGAGGATCATATTCTCCAAAAGTATTTTTCACGGATGAGCCGATCAGGATTATCCTAATTATCTTTTCATCAGGTAAAAATTCGGATTTTATCCTGCTAATTGCTCGAGATCTAAGATGTTCTACCTCTTCTTTCTGAAAAATCCTTTTTCCGAGTCTTTTTTTCATGCGCTCACTGTATTGGCCTGAATGCAGTCATTATAACAGTAATTGCAGCATATAAATTAGCATTCTTTCCTATTGACTTGAAATTGATCATGCTCTTCTTTTAGGTGCATAATTCAGGAAGTCAAGTTTATATTATTTTTCGAATAAACCAAGAGCATGTCAGTAGCTCTGGTTCTCGGCCTCCAATGGGGTGATGAAGGGAAAGGAAAGATGGTAGACCTGATCGCAGAAGGATATGATTATGTCGTCAGGTTCAATGGTGGAGATAATGCGGGTCACACTGTTAAGGCAGGAGAAGAAGAGTTCAAGCTACACCTCATACCCTCAGGCGTATTCTACCCTGAAAAGATGAAAGTGATCGGAAACGGGGTTGTGGTCAATCCGGAAACATTAATCTGGGAGATTGAAACTGTTGAAAAGAAAGGATATGGCATGGATAAATTCATGTTAAGCTCATGCGCCAATCTAATCATGCCGTGGCACAAAATCGCTGACGGGGCTCTTGACAAGAGCGAAAGGATCGGGACGACCAAAAAAGGCATTGGACCTGCATACTCAGACAAAGCATCCCGGAGCCCTGCAATAAGAGCTGGAGATCTCCTTCTTCCAGAAAAAGAACTGGAAGAACGAATAAAAACAATAGCAGAGGAGAAACATATCCTTTTCAATGCCCTTGGATATGATAAATTCGACACTGAAAAGATTCTATCCAATATGAGAAGGTATTCCGCCAAACTCTCGGCTTATGTCAAAGATACCCAATTCAAACTGTGCCAAGCCGCCCACAACGGCGATAACATAATGCTTGAAGGAGCCCAGGGAGCACTCCTGGATGTGGACCATGGGAGTTTCCCTTATGTGACATCATCCAATGTAACCGCAGGAGCGGCGTGTACTGGCAGCGGAATCCCTCCAGGATATGTCAAACGGGTTATAGGCATATCAAAGGCTTACACTACAAGGGTGGGCAGCGGACCATTCCCCACCGAGCTTCATGACGAAGACGGAAGATTGCTAAGAGAGAATGGGCATGAATTCGGGACAACTACCGGAAGGCCGAGAAGGTGCGGATGGCTTGACCTCGTAATCCTTAGATACACATCCATGATAAATGGAATTACCGAACTAGCCTTAACAAAACTCGATGTATTAAGCGGAATGGACCGGATAAGGATAGCTACCGCATACGAGATCGGTGGAAAGAGGATCAATGATTTCCCGCTTCATTCCTCCAAACTAAGTGATGCAAAACCCATCTATGAAGATATGCCTGGCTGGAAAGAGGATTTAAGCGAAATAAAGAGATATGAGGATTTGCCTGAAAATGCTAAAAGATTCATTAATAAAATCGAGGGAGAACTTGACATCAGAACAAAGATAATATCCCTCGGACCAAAGAGAGAACAGACAATAATTAGATAGAGAATCCCAAAGCACGCCATATCTATTAAACTTGACTTCGCCAGATTAGAATAAAGAAGGTTGTCTGTTTTATCTTTTTG
>CAYVTJ010000006.1:0-19807 GCA_964454475.1 Microcaldota archaeon
GAAACTGTCAAATTATTCAGATATTTTTTGAGGACTTTCATTTTATAACCCAAAAAGACAAAACAGACAACCTTCTTTATTCTAATCTGGCGAAGTCAGATATAAAACAAAATCAACGAGAGGAAGTTAAATCAGGATACCACAATCTCATCAAAAGACACTCTATTTATAATTCTTTTGTTTCAATTCATATAATGTGGTGTTATGAATAGCAGAAGGAGGACAGTTAGGATGAGTGATATCCTTACTCCACAGGGAAAGCATTTTAATAATTCAACAGGTAGGAGAAGACGTGAGAGGGCGTTCTTAAGAAGATGGGCAGGACGTCTTTTATTGATCACAACCATTTTTGGTGGTAATATGGGTAGACTCGCCGCGGAGCCTTCGAAAGACCGGACAAAAGAAGCAGGGACTCAATCTCAAGATGAATTATCAAGCGTCAGAAGTGAATTGAATGATTTCAACGAAGCTGTTGCTAATTTTAATAGGTTTATAGCGAACATGCCAGAAGGGATACCTAGACAAATAGGGAGATCGGCCTTTTCTCTATCTGTAATCCAGGAGTTGATCAGTTCTGTTGAAGCCCTGTCTTCAGAGATGGACAATATAGACACTTTGGATGCCGACCAGGGAGATTTAAATCGATTCAGAGCATTCAACAGATGGCTTAATGGCTTTTTAACAGGAGAATCGAGGGGTGATGACAGCCCAATAACAGAAAGTGATGTCCAAGCTTTGGAAAGCGAGATAACTTCCCGTTTTAGACATCTTGAGACAAGAGCCGCGCAAGAGCAAGGTTTACAGAACGCAGCGGAAGCATTAGTGCAACTTGCTAGGGATAGAGAAAATGCGCAGCCTGAAGATGAAGAACCTACTGAAGATGAAGAACCTAGTGTGGCGGGAGTTGTGCCACAACCCACATCAGATCAAACTGCTGAAGTAGAAGAAGAACAAGAGATTACTGAGGGCGGTCAGGAAAGAGAGCAAAATATTAACGGCAGTCAGGAAGGAGAGCGAATGCGGATGAGACAGCTTGCATCCCAAGGGGTGCAAATCGCAGAATCAATCCTGGGGAGCCAACGGGTGAGAGGATATTTGAATGGACTGGATGATTGTCCTTCTGAGATGATGAACGCTCTTGGGAATGAGGAGGGCATTCTCAATGATTTGCCTGTTATTGAAAATCAATCTTCTGCGAATAGCATTGAGGCTCTCATCCTCAATAGAATAACCGCACTTTACAACTCACTTAGTGTGGAAGAACCTAACTGGGAAACAGTAGCTAATTCATATCTCGCACTTTCCAGGGATTGCGATACTATCGGAATGATGATCAATATGTGGAATGCTATGAATTTTGAAAGTATTGGGGATCCTGAGGCTCAGACCGAGGTTAGAGAGGATGTGAAGCAGGACTTTCTTGATGCAGTCAATACGCTGGGGCAACAACCCGACACAAATCCGTTTAGTAGGTATGATAGAGTTGAACTCCTTGCAATCGCAGAGGGGTATGGTTTATCATCCAGTATAACTAATGAAGATAGACTTGGAAGAGCTCTAAGAGAAAGGATCAATAGATTGGAAGATCAGGAAAACATTCCTACTGCTCTCGAAGATTTGCGTGGCTTGATGCAAACAGTTCTCGATGGTGATTATCAGGAAGATGATGTGATAGAATATGGCAATTCTCTCATTATGCAGTATGATCTTTTAAGGTCAGAAGAATGCAGAAGACAGGAAATGCTGTATAGCTTATATCTTGATCTTATTCCTGTGGAAGTTGAGAATGGGGGCGGACAATCGTCATCTCTTTCTAATGAAAGCTCCATATATGCTCAGGGCTTGACACCAGACAGGACAGAAAGCACAATCAGATCGCTCAGCAATGTGGAGTCATCGTTGTTTACTATTATGAGAATGTATAGTCCTTTGAACTATCTTAGTATGGATAATCTCCATCCGGATCGTATCTATTCTTCATTATTCGGGGGAGATATAACTATCACTATTGATGGCGAAACAACTAACCTTTTTCATACTCCTGGAGCAGTAGGATATCTTGAGAATGCGATCAGAGTGGCAGAAGAAGGGGTAGATGGGGATAATCGCGCATTGCAAATTGCACAAGACTACCTTGAACAATTGAGAGGCTATGAAAATGGTTTGGGGGCTGGTGAGTTGACCGATGAGCAACTCAGCAGGATAGGCAGTCTCACCGAAAGTGCATACCGCTGTGCGATTGGTTTATTATATATCAGGGATGCGCAGATAAGATTAGATAATAATGGAGATCTATTCGGGGTTTCTAATGAAAATGAAGAACAAGCCAGGCAAGCATTGGATTCGGCCATATTGCATTATGAGGCATCTTTCTCTGATATGGATGATTCTTCTTCATATTACCCAAACCTTCCAGCATCAAGGGCAACAAGGGCGATAAATCTGTTATCTCCTCCTTCCAATGAGGACTTTGGTTCTATCATGATGAGGAGAGCGGGGGATGTGCTCTCTATACCTTATAGCATGCGGCAAGATGCGATTTTCCTGATGAGTTTGGGAGGAGAAGCAGATCCAGATAGGGTAGCTAGGGTCAGTAGCTTGGCCGGTATGGACGATCCTTTCAGTGGTACTCATGAACAAAGGCGATTGATCCAGGCTCATCTTAGATTCCAACATCTAAATCCGGACTTTTCAACTTCCCCGAGCAGAGAGGGGGTGGGAGCTTTCCGCCATGCTGATAATCTGATAGATCTTAGAAATAAGAGAATTTCCAGAGTCCCTGTTGAAGTTAGAATGAACAATCCTTGGTCAGTTCCTGTGGATACATGTAGAGATGAGTATAATCAGGCTCATTATCGGGATCAAAGCATTTTAAGCACAGGTGTTGATGATGCAGGTTTTGTACCTCAGGAAATAGAGCGGCAGAGGCGTCTTCATAGAGATTCGAGTGCCCCTCCGATTCTCAATTCGGATTTATCTACCGACGAGGGTGCAAATGCAGTAGGTCTTGATGATCCGCTCAATGAGTATGAGGCTCTTGATATTGATCATCTCGATTCTCGTTTAAGAGCTCTTGCAGAAAGCTACGGGAACATAGATCAAGGGAACCTTTCTCCTTACAGTGAGATGGTAAGGCTCGGAAATGGAGTTCTCCTTGATGTACTTGAAACCAGAATTAACCAGCTTCAGATGCTTCTAAATAGGACTGAAGAACCTGGAGATGAGGACCTAAGACATTACCAGTATGCAAACAGAAGCCTGGAAGAGGCAAGAGAACTGCTTGCAACTATGGAAGACCACCAGAGAGAAAGTCTTTTTGACCTTGATTCTGCATCTGCAAACCCTCTCGAGGCTATTGCTATTGCAGAAAACGGTCTTGTTGCAATATCGCAGGTTGATGGTTTTGGGACGCATAATCCTACTCCTGAGGGGCTCAGACTTCAGAATTTCTTCGCTGGGACTCCAAGAGCCCAGATCATCTGGAATGAGCCAGACACATACAGGATAAGCATGCGTGTTGGAGTCATTACTGAAGATGGAGGCTCTATGTCTATAGAGGACTATGATGAACAAAGAGAGGCAGCAGGGTTACCCAGAGTAATAAGAAATGTCCATTTCCTTCTTTATGAGCGTACAACTGATCCAAATCGGTATCGTCTTAGGAATCCCAGATATACTGGTCCAGAAGGAGATGTGCCTGAGTATGTTGGCATCGCTGATGTGAATGAAGGAGTAGTATATCAGGCAGAAAGAGTAATGGATCCTGAAAGGGGTGAGCTTTGGATTCCACTTGCAGATGGAGATGGCGAGAATCAGGTTCTATTCAGGATAAATAGGGATCTTACTCCGATTATTGATCAACAGTATATGGAGAATCTTGACAGAGAGAGAAGGGTTTTCTTCGGTGGCGGATCCTATGGAAACAGGGTGATCCCAAGATGGGGACCACCTCCGATTCCAGTAGGATATATTGCGAGCGACATACAAGAAAGATAAGTGATAACATGAAACTACAGGCAAGGAAACCAGAGACAAGAGATCCACAAAAGAAAAAACCCAAAACAAGCGGACTTAGACAGTTGGCAGCTGCTGCTGGAGTCTCTGCAACGATTGCATTATCAGGACTGCTTGGTTCTGGTTGCGTTAATAATCAAAGGAATCCAACACAAACTGAGGTTCCAACCAGGACATATACTGCAGACGAATTGAGATTCCAGCGCTTCTTTACTGGAGAGCCACGGGCTCAAGTAGTTGGTCCTGGCCCGTATCAAGTTACCATGCGTATCGATGTTGTTACTGCAAGTGGAGATCGGATGTCTCTTGAGGCCTTCAATGGGGCTATTGATGAGTACAATCGAACGCATGAAGATCAGATACCGAGATTGAGAACTGCCACTAGATACTTGTTATATGAGGAAGAATTTGGAACTAATGGTAATATCCATCGCCTTAGAAATCCAAGATTTGGAATTGATGATGATGCACCAGAGTATCTGGGAATAGCAAATGTTCGAGAAGGGGTTGTATATAGAGCAGAATTGACGCCAACTCCTGATGGGGGTGAGAATTGGGTTCCATTAGAGAATAGTCGTGGTGAATTCGAGGTGCTCTTCGAAATTGAAGATGATTTAACTCCTCGTGGTGAGCTTTTTTCAGAATTGAGGAACACCGACCTTGACCCAAGGTTCCGTGGTAATAGTCAAGGATTTTTATTGGTTCCAAGGAATGGTCGTCCCTGTCCACGTCCTGTTGGAGCTGTGATTGGTGATCAGTGATTTTATGAAAAGAGAAGTAACAATAAGTAGAAGAGTAAGTGATAACATGAAACTACAGGCAAGGAAACCAGAGACAAGAGATCCACAAAAGAAAAAACCCAAAACAAGCGGACTTAGACAGTTGGCAGCTGCTGCTGGAGTCTCTGCAACGATTGCATTATCAGGACTGCTTGGTTCTGGTTGCGTTAATAATCAAAGGAATCCAACACAAACTGAGGTTCCAACCAGGACATATACTGCAGACGAATTGAGATTCCAGCGCTTCTTTACTGGAGAGCCACGGGCTCAAGTAGTTGGTCCTGGCCCGTATCAAGTTACCATGCGTATCGATGTTGTTACTGCAAGTGGAGATCGGATGTCTCTTGAGGAGTATGACCGGGCAAGACAAGAAGCCGGACTTCGAAGAATCCGCAGATTCCCGAGATTTATCTTATATGAGGAAGAAATTGGAACTAACGGCAATATCTATCGCCTTAGAAATCCAAGATGTGGATTGAATGAAGGTGCCAGAGAGTATTTGGGCTACGCAAACGTGGAAGAAGCGCGAGTATATCTTGCTGAACTAATGCCTGATACTGAAAATGGCGGTACAACATGGGTTCCTGTTGAAAGAGATGGGGAGCCGGTTGTTCTTTATGAGATAAATGCTGATCTTGAGCCAATTGCAGGCAGTGTTGATTCATTGATTGGAACAGAACATGATCCTCACGTCAGAGGAAATTCTGATGGCACTGTTTTGGTTCCTAGAAATGGAAGGCCATGTCCAACACCAGTAGGTACTATTTTGACACCTCAAAGAAGAGAAGAACAGTGATAACATGAAACTACATACAAGGAAAGAATTATATTCATAAGAAAAAGGGTGGTTTTGGCTTGAAGCATTTGCTTCAACCAAAAAGTCAGAAAAGAAGGAGGTGAAAAGTGTGGAAAAAAGAAAAATGCAAAGAAGCGCTGAAACCGGGAGAAATAACACTTCCCGCAAAAAGCGCGCAGTGCTTGCAAAAGCCGCAGCAGCAATTACAGCAGGCTTGCTGACATTTTCCGGTTCGACGGAGCTTTTTAATAGTTACACTCCGATGTCATTAGTATTCATCCATTAAGGTGACTAAACATGGCAGAACTGGTAGAGCGTCCAAGACGTGCTGATCTTGCTGATGAGGTTTATGCTAACAGGGAACAGACAACAGAACAAATGAGCGAGCGTTTCAATGATGTTGGACTTAGGGATCTCTCAAGCAGAGTAATTGAATTAAGTGAAATGATCCGGGTTCTTCGCGATCCTCAAAATGATGAGGAAAGAGGATATCGGGACGACCTAAGAACTTATCTTTCAAGAGATGCTTCGTTTGGTTCAGTCAATGATGCACTTGAACGGTTTGAGGAAGAGCGGCTTTCAATGTTCAGGTCGCTTTCTGAAAGGTTGACCCCAGATAATGTTGGTGAAATTGGCGATGTTGATAGCCAATTAAATGCAAATATGCTCCAGGTTGTGGATTCTTCTTTTGATAATCCGGCATATGCAGGAGATTCAGTTATGCTGGATGATTTGCGAGAGCTTCTGCTAAGCCCACGCCCAACTGAAGAAGATGCCGTCTTTCATGGCCCAACAGAAAATTTCAGAGGGATGCTCCTGAATTTTGATACTCCTGTTCGGTTCTATCCTTACAGCGACGGTTCAGTGGCAGTCTTCCCAAGCGGTGTCGAATTCGAAACCCACCAACTTTCAATGTTCATGGAAGGAGAAATGGATGGCAGTGAGTTGAATGCTGTTGCAAACGAAGTCCTGACTGGAATCGCATATGCCATGGCATACGTTCAGAACAACAAGAACGATTTTAACAATCCTGCTGAACTAAATGGCGATCAGGGGGCAATAAGGCGGGCAGATCAACTAGCTGACCTGCTTGAACGTGCTGTTGCCAGCAACCATGGAATAAGAGAAAGCGCTGCCTGGCGAAACGGAATAGATGCATTAAGGGATGGCCATCTTGAAGAGGGACTCTCTTACCTCACTGACATGGGGGAACTTGACCCGATTTTTGATTACATGCAAAATCTGGTCATTGTCGAACCTGCTCCATATGGCGCAAGAGTCTTTACTGTTGGCGCAACATTCAGGTTTGAACTAAATGAGGAAGCTTTAAGAAGACTTCTTATGCAGGGAGATCAGATTAGCAATACTGTTGCTGAAGCAGTATTTGTTCAGGTTAATTACATAAGGGATGCCATTAGATTAAGAACAACTCCGATGACTCTTGATCGGGAGACAATGACACTTGTCAGAGATACTGAGCGGGAATCCACTTCTTCTGAAGCATACTTCGACAGTGTCGAGGCAACTGTCGGCTTTAGCTGGCTTCGCAGAGCCGGACGTGGTCGACCGCTTCGGATAACTACATATGCAACAGCAGGATACACCGGCATTAATGATGCAGGAGATGCTACGATCTCACTTCCAAATGGAGATGAGATTGTGGCAGAAAATGCAACTCCCAACTCATTTTACATAGGAACTACCGGTTTGGAAATCGAATTTCTGCAAAGGGAAGATGAGCCAACCAGGATATTCAGAATTGTCAATACCGGTATACGCCTTATTCGACCCATATCACTTGCAGATGGTGAATATGCAGTCAGCCTTGATCACGAGGCATATGTAACTCTTGCATTTGAAGGCAGGAATGGATCATGGCTATTTGGAGGAAGATTAAGAGGCGGAATTGGGATGAGCGGTCACATATCCGGAGAGACAATGGAACACAATCCCGGAGTCGCAGTGAGTGGACAGGCTGAGCCTTTTATGAGATATCTGTTTGGCAGCGGTTACGTCGAAGTAGCTACTCCAGTTTCAGTTGATTATCGTGGAGGCAGTGATCGATACGGTGGGGGAACTGATGTCACTATTGTCGATATTGGTGCCCAAGTCAGCGCGAATTTCCCGCGGCTAGGTATTGCTCCTAACATTAGGGGTTCATATGTAAGAGGTTTTGGTCCTGGTGCCCCATGGGAACATGGTGGAAGACTGGATGTGGGCATTGAGGTAACTCCAACCAGATGGGGAAATGCCAGAGATGCAGTTCCTGTTCGAACCGATCTTGATTCAGCACCGATTACGAGCGGTGATATTCCGACCAATCTTGCTGATGCATACATGGATGCAATTGGGCATGCCGAAGGTTCAACTGAAGGACTTCGAAGGGCATTGCAATCTGTTCCAAGAAGCAATCGGCTGAGGGCCGAGAGTGAATTCAATGATGCGATCTTTGCTCTTGAGAGTGATGATCCTGACCTTGCTGAGGCGCTTCGCAATCTTGACAGAATAGGCGCTTTTAGGGAAATTGTGCGCGAGAGGCGAGAATGATGAATGAAATAAATAAGTCATTTATTTCGAAATCACTTTTTTTTCTATTCTTCTCAATTGCATTGAGTTCAATAGCTTTTGCAGCAGAGCCTGCAAACGGGGATTTCGAAAATACTCTTGGGAATTATATCTTCAATACTGATCTTGAGTATTCTACTGATATGATCTGCACAATGGATTCCGGCACGGTTCTTGACGGCACTATCTGCACTACTCCAACAACCATGTGTACCGGTTCAAATATCAATGTAGTTGGTGCAGCATATGCTGACTGGGAACTCACCCATCCAGATCTTACTCTTAACTATTTTCATTGTAGGGATTCCTCCTGCCCTAGACCTGATGATTATCCTGGAGATTCAACGACATTCACAAACAAAGTGCACTGGCTTGAGGAATCCGTCTATGATGAATATGATCCTGATCTTGATGGATATGCCTTTTTCCCAACCGGAACCCTTCCTGACCGATACTATGAACTTGGAACATTTCACAGAGTCAGAGCAGACTATCAGGATGAAATTGATGATATATGGTTCCGGGACAGGCTTGCTGATGCAAATGTATTCTGCAAAGGGGATCTTCAAGTGAGGGTTGCTAATGCGGATGGCGGAACTGCAGTTGGAACATACGAACTCTCAGGAGATCTTCCTTTTGGAGATTTAGTTACTATTGCAATGGATGATCCTGGAGAATACAGAATCGATACAAGAATAGTCAATGCCAAATGTTTTGCAGCAGCAACGATGATTCCAATGGAAGAGAGCGAAGGTAGATTCGTGATTAATTATTATGGCTACAACGCTCCGGTGGTCCCACCTGCAACAACCACATCCCCTCCCATCAGGGTTGTCGAGGGCAGATGTGAAATGGCCCACGGGGGAAGCGAGACATCTGACAGTCTGGAGCCGGGCAGTGTGGTCGGGCTTGCTCTCACTGTCGAGAATACTGGAGATTCTCCTGCCAGGGCTACTGATGTAAGGTCCACCACTCCTGGCTATAATGTAAGAGAGATGAATCCGCGGATGTGCGGGACGTTCGGCCTTCCGTTGTATTTCTGCCCTGAGAGCAGCGGATTCGGAGAGCTGGTAGATCCGGGTGAATCAACAGAACTTTATCTTGTTGTCTCGAGGGATGGGTCATCGGAAAGGTGTCTTGATAATGTATGCATAGATTATGCCTGTCCGGAAGGAGGATGCGGCGGAGGGGGAGCAGATTCCTTCTGCTTTGATCTTTGTGATGCTTCTTCCTGTGAGATAGAACCCCCCAGGGAGATCGTCGCTGAAGATTCCAGAGGGGAATTTGAAGTCACTTGTTATGATCTTGGCGGAAGTGCTGTGAGATGCCCTGGAGATGGCTGGTCAGCATCAGGATTCTCTGCAAATTTCATTGAAAGGACCAACACAAGGGCCGTCTTAAGCTCGGATTCACCCATAGGTTCAAGAGGGACCCTTGACTATTCATGCGGACCTGGATGTTCCTGCAGTGCGGATGTCGAGGTTGTGGACTCAAGGCTCGACTGCGAGATAATTCCGCCGGGAGCAGACATTGAAGAGGGGGAATCTCAGGATTTTGAGGTTGTCTGCACTTATGACGATGAAGAGATCGACAATGATGATTTTGATGATGTTGACTGGGAGCTTGAGGATGGTCTTGAAGGGAATCTGGATGATGATGGAGCAGACGGTGCTACTCTCACCGCTACAGGGGACAGCGAAGGGAGTCTGACCGCAACTGTTACCTATGGGGATTCTACAACTAGCGATTCTGTGCCTATACGCACAGGAAGTTATGTCGATGGGATTCTTGATGATGATTCGTCAACCGAATACTGCCAGATACTTCCCGGGTCTGCACAAGGTCCTACTAATTCAAAATTAATGTTCCTGGTCTTATGCGGTCCTCCCAATGAGAGGGTAGCTTGCGAACCAGGAAGCATCAGCTGGACTTCATCTCCACTGGGAATCCTGGATCTCGAGACAATGCCAGCCACCGATCATCTGATGAAGAGACTTAGCATCGCAGGGGAAACCGGGGATCAGGCAGGGCTTACTGCACAGGTTGGAGGGGATTCCGAACATACCTGCACAGCCACTGTTGATGTTATCGAGACCGAATGCTATGAATACACCTAGATTGAATAGGTCTCCAGCAACCTTGGGATTGTAACTTCATATTTTTTCTCAAGCGCATCCTTCAGGTCTGATTTCTCACCATGCATCAAAAAGACATTCTCCAATTTTGGGGTATTCTTTATGAACTGGAGAAGTTCATCATAGTCTGCATGTCCGGATATCCTGATCCTTTCTATATTCATCTTAATGTCTATCTCCTTCTCTCCTGCCCTTATCTTTTTCATCCCATCCAGGACCTTTCTTCCTGTTGTTCCTGGAGCTTGATACCCTACGAATATCATGGTGTTCTTTGGATTGCCTGCCAGTTTTTCAAGATAGAACATGACTGGTCCTCCAGAGAGCATGCCTGAAGTGGAAACTATGATGCAGGGTTCTTCCAGAACATCTCTTCTGTCACGGTATTTCGTACTCGCGAATGCAGGGCTTTTGAAGGGATCATCCTCGCTCATCAGGATTCTCCTTTTGATATCATCATTAGCATCTATCGCATTATGGCGGTAGATTCTCATGACCTTGGTTATCATTCCTTCGATATATATCTTCGTATTCTGCAATGCTCCTGATCTCATGTAGTCGTCAAGGATCATCAGAATCTCCTGGGCACGTCCCACCGCGAAGCTGGGTATCACGATATGTCCGCCCTGATCCAGGGTTTTATTTATTATCTTGATCAGCTTCCCCGATGCCTCTTTATAACTGGGGAGGGTGTCATCTTCTGAGCCATAGGTGCTCTCACAGATGAGTGTTCTCGCAGGGATGCCCTTTTCACAGGGATCGAGTATTCTGGTTTTCCTGGTGCATATGTCTCCTGTGTAGAGGATGCCTCCATTCTCCTTTATCCTGATCATGGAGGATCCCATTATGTGGCCGGCCTGATGCATCGAGAGGGTGAAATCAGATTCCCGTTCTTCCCTCCATTCAAGCATTTGGGCGTCTCTTAGCACCCCGTCAACATCCTTCTGCCTGAAGATCTTTCTGTTCTGTTCATCCTTATGAAGGCGATAATAATCCGATAGAAGTACTCCCGAAAGATCTCTTGTCGGTTTTGTCATGAATATGTTCGGTCTGATATCCTTGGAATATACATGAGGCAGGTAACCGCTGTGGTCAAGATGGGCGTGGCTTATTGCAATGTTGCGGATTCTTTTCAGTTCCGAATCATCGAGAAGAGGGTATTCGGTTGTTTCTCCCAGTTTTATTCCGCAATCGAACATCATGTTCTTTTTTCCGTCCTCCAACAGGACTGAACTGCGGCCGACCTCTTTCGCTCCGCCATAAAATGTAAGTCTCATGTCAATCACTCCATGCCAAGCCTGATTTTGGCCCTCCTGCTCATTCTTTCAGGAGTCCAGGGTGGATCAAAGACGATATCCACCCTTATATCGGCATTCTCGAAATCACCGAGCTTTTCCTCCACCTGGGATATCATCGTATTTATCAGAGGGCATGCAGGAGTGGTGAATGTCATCTTTACATCCACCTTCTGGTCCTCCCCCTCTTCTTTTGAATGTACATTTATTTCATATATAAATCCCAGATCCACTATATTAATCCCCAATTCCGGGTCGATTACCTCACTGAGTTTTTCTTTTATGTCTTTTTCTGATAACATAATTCAAAGATTCCAACGGAAAATATTTAATCCTCAATGCTAATAAATTATAAAAGGTGGATTGAATGAAAGAATTAACCATTATAGCAAAGAACGATGTGGGCGCATTGGCAGCAGTTGCCGAGTCCTTGGGGAGCGTGGGAGTTAATATCGAAGCAATATCAGCATATGGCCAGAACAATAATGCTATTTTCAGGGTTGTGACCCGAGATGTGGAGTCGGCTAAAAGGACTTTGTCAAAGGTTCCGAATATCGAAGTCAGGGAAGCGGATACGATTCTTTATAAGATGATCAACAGGCCGGGGGAACTCGGAAAAATAACAAGGAAGCTCTCTACAAGAGGAATAGATCTTGAGAGCCTGTATATCGTTAGCAGAAAGGACGATTTCACTGAAGTCGCTCTGAAACCGGTTGAGAGGGATCTGGAAAAGGCCAAACGGATTCTCGAGGGGTGAAGAACAGAAAAGCTTATTAGATTCCATTTTTCTTTTAGAATATATGCCACCGAGATCCGTGATTCTGGATACCAATTTTCTTCTTTTGCCCTTCCAATATAAAATAGACATCTTTTCCGATTTACTCTATCTTCTGGAATTCAGCCACTCTTATGTCATATCTTCTGGATCGATAGAGGAATTGAGGCGTTTATCGGAAGACAAGGGCAGGAAGGGCATGGCGGCCAGGCTTTCTCTTTCCATGATCAATGCCAACCGTTCAAGATTGGAAATCGTTGATTCGAAAAAGCCTGTTGACGATTGGATCGTGGAATATGCGCGCAGGACAGGGGCCATAGTATGCACTAATGACAGGAAACTGCGAAAAAGGCTTAAAGATATCCATGCAAGGATAATAGCATTAAAGGGTAAAAGCGAGATAGGTTTTGTCTGATGGTTCTTGGCATTGTCGCACCGATCCTGGTTCTGATTTGCTTAGCAGTAATAGCCTATTTATTATTTTTCTCTAAGCCGATCTCTTTTGAACGCACCCAAGAAGATTTTGAGATAAAGCTTCAAGTGAAGGCGAACAGGGATATAGATAAGATGACTCTCTCTGCTGATGATCTCTCTTTTGTAAGGAAAAATGTAAAGGCAGGCGATGTCATTGAATTCAATTATCCTGTCTCTGAAGCAAAACTAATCATTATGAGGAACGGGGATGAGAAGGAATTCATTGTCTGAATTACCTGACCTCAACGTATATATCCACCAGATCAGTGGATCCTTCGTAATCCGAGAGTTCTGCCGGTATATTCCCGAGGAAATCATAGATTCCGTAGGTATCATCGATCGAGTGATTTGCTTTTACAATCCATACGGTGGACTGGTTGATTGAATTGCTGTATTCCGCCCCCCCATCAGAGGTATCCCATAATATCCCTGTCTCGAATGTTGAATTCCAGGCGGATTGTGCGATCGGGACTGATAATACAGGATGTGTGTATATATTTAGATCGCATGTTTCTATAGGAGCAGAACCATCTATGGAGAAGGTCTTGTTTATATTGTCCACATATGCAGAAGTGCCAAAGGCATTGTCAAGCTCCTCGAAATCATTGCTTGAGTTCCCGCCGGATATGTTCTTCCCTATCGCCTGGAGGCTGTCCCATTGGACCACAGTATCGTGATCTGCGAAATAAATATTGTATGCATCGGCATCAGGCCAGATCATAACCTGGCCCTCCCCTGCAGAATCGGTCAGTGTCAGATTTCCGCTTGCATTTCCATAAAACCTGTGCCAGAACTCGGAACAGCTGTATTCGCATCCGGCATGTCCATTCTCGTCCCAGTTGATGAATGAGTCGCAATGATCATATTCTCCCTCTCCTGAACCTGTATTATTCATATCAAAGTCATTCCAACAGATATAATTTCCAGATAGCGTGGCGTTCCCGCTTGAAGAATCGATATATACACCATTCCCGGCATTATCCGTTATATTGGTTGAATCCAGATAGGTTTGATTGGAGGATGAAAAATTCACTCCGCTCCTGCTGTTGGAATAGATCCTTGAGCTGTTCAAAACAGTATGATTGGCAGAGGATAGGAGGACTCCATATGTGTTGTTGCATGAGTCGCTGTCCAGGATGGTTGTATTGTTTGAGGTTGCAATAACAATGCCATCTTCATTGTTGTAACAAAAGAATGATGCATTGATAAATGTATCATGCGTATCAGTCGAGATGATCCCGTTGAGGATGTTTCCTGTGGAATTGCTATCCTGAATTTCTGTGCCGGTCGAACCTGAAAGCAGGATTCCATTGCCATCATTACCATATACTGTGTTGTTGATGAGATCATTTTCATCAGAAACGTGCATCCCCACTCCTTCACCTGAGTTGTTGTGAGGTGTATTCGATATCAGGTCATTATGATCTGAATTGTTCAGGTGGATTCCCTCATCGTTGGCATGTGGCGCATTCCCTTCCAGGAGATTGTTATTCGAATTGTAGAGGAATATCCCATAATCGCTGTTGTCGTAAGGATCGTTTGACCTCAGGGTATTGTTGTCTGAATAGTACATTCTGATTCCATGATCCAAGTTGTCGTAAGGATCGTTTGACCTCAAGGTATTGTTATCCGAATACCTAAGATATATTCCGTCTGTGTTGTTAAAAGGAGCGTTTGAGAGCAGTCTGCTGTTGTTGGTATATTCCAGATAGATGCCCTCTTCATATCCGGATAGATTACTACAGTTGTTTATGGTTACATTATCGCACCCTCTTGCTACCACAGCTGCCGCATTCGTGGTTCCGTCATTCGTTATAGAATATCCGTTACAGTCGAATGATACATCATCAGAGGTTATCTTTATACATGCCCATGAGATCTCTGCAACCTCCGAAGCATCGTGGGGAGCGCCAGTAGCATTGGTTTGTAATTGATACTCCCCTGCAGATGATATGATTCGGCACCCAAGGTCCTCAAGGATCCCATATTCGCTTGCAGGATCCATGTCTGATTGACTTAGTACATTGCTAGTTGTGTCAGGCGTGTTATTTATCATTGTCCATCCTGAAGAATTGTATTTCCATAGTTCAAGATTCTGTTCAACATAGCCTGAAAGTTCACTATTTTTCCAAGTCCAGTTTATAGAATCTATAGAAATCCCGGTATCAGGAGTGCTTATGTTGATGAATTTATCTTCAAAACTTCTTTTGTTAGTTGGAAGACTGCTTGAATTAGAAGCCCAGCTTATGTTATATTCGATACCTGTTCCCAACCTGTCATAAAGGTCAATAGAAGTATAATTGTTTAATCCACCCTCGGGATTGTCAAAAGTCACATTACTCAATTGGATATTCCGGTTGATAAATAATCCACCTACTGCCCGCAGGTCCACGTTTGAATTATTGTACAAGTGATCTCCAGACATACTGCCATCACTGCGGAAATGAAGGACACCGCAATCCCCATTATTATATATTGTATTATTGATTAAAGTGAATCCGATAGGTGGAGAACCCCAGGTTAGGGAGTATCTAATTTCGATTCCATCATCAGAGTTGTCGTTGAGATGATTCCTAATGATGCTATTGCCTGAGGACCAGGAAATATATACTCCATCATTATTCCCAAATATGTTATTGAAACTTAAATTGTTATTGTCAGAACTAAAGATTTCTATTCCATTTTCAGAGTTGTTGTATGGATTGTTGGATGAAATCAAATTGTTATTCGAACCCCCTCTCAGATAGATGCCATCTGTATTATCATGCGGGTGATTGGAGCTTATTTCACTGTTGGCAGTATTATCAAGATATATCCCTTCATCATAACCAGAAAGATTTTTACAGTTCCTCACAGTTATATTGTCTCTGTCCAATGCAACAATCGCCGCTGCATTTGCAGTACCATTGTTGGTTATTGAATAGCCATTACAGTCAAACAATATATTGTCTGCGGCTATGTTAATGCATGCCGTTCTTGAAGCTGTTGTGATATTGGCTCCCGTGAGATCGCTTCCCAGGCCGTATCTTCCTGATCCTGTCAATTCAACGCACCCGCTTGTAAGATTCAGGGAGCTGATAGTTATGCTATCACTTGTCGTCAGCGCTTCATAGCCGGTTTTATTGCATGTTACGTTGTAGTTGTAAGTTCCTGCAGAAGAAAAGCTTCTGTTGTATTCATATAGTTTTTTTGTTGAATTATATACGAGATCACCGCTCGAATCACTGAATGATATATTGCAATCGGCCCCTGTTATCACCTGTCCGCTTGTTATATTGCTATAATTGGCATAGAAATATGCCTGTTCATTGACTAGCGCATACCCATTCCCATATGGCATGGAATCTGTCTGATCCCAGATGGTGAGATTGGCATTCGCTCCTGCACTGTAATTTGTAAAGTGCATGACATTGAATAAAAGCTCTCCGTCTGCGTAATCGATGATTGCACAGTCTTCGCAGATTTTACCATCAGAGAAAATAACAGGCGGGTTCTCGAATTCCAGCCCATACAGGGTAAGATCGGCTGAAGAATTGAGATCATCATGCAATCCTTCAGAATTGACATCTATCCAACCAGGTCCAATTTGAATATTATTTTCCAGAATGGAAGGATCAAACCTAAGATTCTCGCCTTTCCATTTTATCCTGCCATGGGAATTGCCTTCAAATGCAGGAGCGCCCTTCTTTTCCAGGGGAGCTTCTTCGTTGGGCATATCATACTTGAATACGAGATCATCATTATCGAATATCATAGCCAGGCTGTCGCTTCCGCATACAGTAGAGGTATTGATGTGCGAACCCCCTACAATCACCCTCAACATATGGTATTCGGAATCATCAGGGGTCCATGTATTGCTTGAAACCTCCTGAAGACCATCAGAACAATGGCTGGAATCAACCACTCTCCACTCTGAACCCTCTGAACCATATACGAAATTCACATTATCATCTTCACGACAGTATGCCCATGCCAGGGCGGACAGGCCTCCCTCCTCCTTGCGTATGGTCATATTCTCGATTGAAGAATCTATGGTGTAATTGGATCCGCTTCCATCAGGGCATGAATCCACGGTATTCGGGGCATGAAATTCAGGGATATCATACCCTTGGGATGACTGAATCAGTGCGGATTCCACATGACAGGCAGACTCCCACTCCATGCATACTGGTGTTCCCCTGTCGGGATCATATACGGCATAGTCTGAATAGGATTCGCCAAGCAACCTGGTGCTTTCTACCTCCATGTACCCTGCATTTTCATATTCAATCGAATAGCTTTCCCCAGGTGTCAGTTCCATTATGTTTTCCCAGCCATCATCGCAGAGACCTTCTTCAAAGTCCCACGAGGAACACTTATAGAGCATGTCTCCTTCTGCAGAACGAATGCGGACATGGCCGGATGAATAATCGAAACCCTGTGCTTCAAATGAATAGATACGCTTTGCTTCCACCCCTCCGAAAGTCTCTGAATCAGACATGTCCATGCTTATTATTGCAGAGGTGCTGTTATCCAAGCGGGTGTCAAACACGAAAGCTTCTATGGGTGTATGCGAATCTGCCAATGAAATTGTGATCATGTATTCTCCATAGTCGATATCCAGGGTTTCCCCGATACTGAAAGTCCGGGTTTCCCCTACTGTCTCAAGAACTACATCTCCTTCGTATGCTTCATGGGACCTGTCAAGCAGTTTGAAGTAAGGGCTTTCAATCCCGTCATCAGAATCAGCATAGATATTAAGATCATATTCTGCATCGGGTACCGATACATCAACGAAGATCCATTGGTCTTTTCTCATGTCCAATATCTCATAGGAAATCTCATCGGTTCTGTTTCCGGATATTATTTCTATTATCATGTTTGAGAAATCACTCGAGAGGCCATCCTGATGGCTTATGTTGAGTTGGGCATCTTCCGTGAAAACAGGCATTGTAGTGAGGAGAAGCGGAATGAATAATCCGATCGATACGAATATTTCAGGTCTCATGGAAATTGCTCCTTGTTTATTCATTGTCCCCACCCCTTTTTCAATATCCTCCATCCGATATATGCTGCTATTATAATGATTAAAAGCAATACAGGAATAAGGATTATGGCAAACAGAATCGGGAATTCCTCATTTTCCAATTCCACTGCATATTTTCCTTCTTTCTTTAAGTACCCCTCCCTTTCTCCGTAACTCATATCCACTGTTATATTTTCATTAGATTCTATATCCTCGGGACTAAGTTCGAGAGGTATTTCATCAACAGCGACCGAGAGCGCATCGACTGACCTTACGTTACCCTTCAATTTTGTTTTCTCCCCATCAAGGATGAATGTTATGGCATTCTTGAAATAAGCTTCTTTATCACCATTATTCTTCACAGTGAGGAGTAAGAGATCATTCTCTTTGTCATATCTTCCACCTTTAATGGTAAGGTTGGAATGGTCTTGGTAGGTGATGGTTGTGAGGTTGCCTTCCCAGAAATCAAAGTTATCAAGACTCTCCTCATAATGCCCGTACCTGCAAATAACAGACACAGTGACAGAACCTTCCTCGACACCAGAGAGGTCGACAGCATATTCAGAGCCAAGAACCTCACCGCTTTCCACATGTCTTATTTTTTCATCGATTAGTGTGTCAAGCGGGTTCCCGTCCACAGATATGGTAAATTCATTGGAATAACTTGCAGATCCTTCACCTGTATTTTCCACCGTTATCTCGATCTTTTCCGAATTGGAATTGTAAACAGCATCCCTTACCTCCAGTGAAGGCACATATGCCGGAAGGGGAAAGACATCAAGAGGATACACTCCGCTTCCTGTTGCCTGTGTTGCCTGTCCGAACTTCACTAGAACGCCAAATCCTTTTGATTCTCCCTTCTCATTCTTGTAGTATTCCTCGAGTTCGTCCCCGAGGTCCTGCATGGGGATAAAGAGTTCGCGATCAACGACCAATGATCCACTCAATTCACCTGATAGAAAATTCTCTTTTAGATAATTCCTGGTTTCTTCCGGTACAATCCTTCCTGTCAGGACAATCGGTCTGTTTCCGGAATACATGCTTGTCTCAAGGAAAAGACCTCTATCGAGAATAACGCTTTTTGTGTTATATTCCTTCATCATCTTGTCCACTATGAGTAGGTTGTCTTCATATCTATTGCTTCCCTCTCCGATTATTTCTGGATTGTAAACAGAGAGCTCTTCGCGTACGGCATCATCCACGAGTCCGAAAATGATAAGGTCTTCTGAACCGGATACTATCTCTTTCACCTGATCGATATTGTCTTTGTCAGCGAAAATCACATAGGAGCTACTCCTTGCCGCATAGGGCATTACCGATAAAGCGCTGTCTGAATATGATGGATCCACGACAATGAATCTTTCCGCATCCGAACGGACGGCAAGATCAAGATTAGTCTTAAGAGGGTCCTCCGATTCAAGGACCTCAACATTGTTCCCGTTGGACTCGAGCTTTGTCTTCAGATAGCCACTAATAGGGAAATTCGAAGATTCTATGAGCAGGATGTCATGGTCTGTTCCGACTTTCATGCAAAATAGTTCGGGAGATCCACCTCTTGGCATGAACCGGAATTCGGAATCCGTCGCTTTTGCATAGAAGACTCCTGTCAACACATCCCTCCCGTCCATTGAATTCGTCACGACGTAGTCCTCTGCAAAAGATGCCGATGCAATGAGCAGAAACATCAGGACAAATAAAGAAGTGGTTTTGATTACTCTCATCTCTTCACCTTGGTATGGTCTTCGGTTATAGCGAATCTTTTTAGTAACTTAGGCAATCTTTAAATAGTTTGGTTCTCTCTTTCGTTCTACTACGAGAAGGAACTGTTGAATTGGATGTTTTCCTACTTGCTGATTCAGGTCTTATTGTGATTGCTTCCTTTGGTCAGCCTTATTCCTAATGGGATGGTTCTTTTGCATCCAGTAGTTCCGAACTTCTTTTAACACATTAAAATAAATGGCCACCTATGCTG